>NZ_JBQQBX010000012.1:0-212768 GCF_052245475.1 Streptomyces sp. 7N604
CGCCGCCGTGATGACCCTCGACGCCCTCCCCATCACGGTGAACGGAAAGCTCGACCGCTCCGCCCTCCCCGCCCCCGACTTCACCGAGGCCGCAGAGGGTCGCGGTCCGGCCACCCCCACCGAAGAGCGCCTCTGTGCGCTCTTCGCCGACGTGCTCGGCCTGGAACAGATGGGTGCCGACGCGTCGTTCTTCGACCTCGGCGGCGACTCGATCCTCGCCATGAAGCTCATCGCCCGGATCCGGTCGGAGCTCGGCGCCGAGGTCAGCATCCGCGCCCTGTTCACCGCCCCGACGGTCGCCGGCGTGGCCCGGCTCATCGACGCCCGTACGGACGCCGACGGCCTCGGTCTGCTGTTGCCTCTCCGGACGGAAGGCGACCGGCCGCCCCTGTTCTGCGTCCACCCGAGCACCGGCCTGGGGCGCTGCTACGCGGACCTCCCGGACCACCTGCCGCCGGACCGTCCGGTCTACGCGCTGCAGGCCCGCGGCTTCGGCACGGACGAGCCGCTGCCGGAGACGGTCGAGGAGATGGCCGCGGACTACGTCGCGCAGATCCGGACCGTGCAGCCCGCCGGGCCCTATCACCTCCTCGGCTGGTCGTTCGGCGGCGCCGTGGCCCATGCGATGGCGGCGCTGCTGCAGCAGCGGGGCGAGACGGTGGACCTCCTCGTCAGCCTCGACGGCTACCCCGGCGCCGACGAGGCGGAGCCGGCCGGCGGGCCCGCCGCCGGGCAGCGCAGGCAGGTCAGGATGCTCTCCGAGATCCAGAGGGTCAACGCGAACAACAACCGACTCCTCCAGCACCACACCCCCGGTCTCTTCCGCGGAGACCTGCTGCTCTTCGTCGCCACGGAGGGCCGGCCCGCGTCGGCTCCCGCGCAGACGGCTCCGGACACCTGGGCGCCGTATGTGGACGGGCACGTCGAACCGGTCCGGATCGCCTCCGATCACGACGGGATGCTCACCGGAAAGCCCCTCGAAACGATCGGCCGGCTCATTTCCGCACAGCTGCTCACGAAGAAATAGGAGAGGGAATGGACGAGAAGGAGAACGCGGCCGCGGGCGAGCCGCCCGGGGGCAAGCGCCGGCAGGGCAGAATTGGCATTCTGGTCGCTTCGCTCGGGGCTGCCCTGGCGATTGCCATGGTGGCGGCCGGATTGGGATTTGCGTTCGGCTCCAATGATTCCCCGGAAGCCGCCGGAGGCGCCGGGGCTGGGGACAAGAAGGCCAAAAGCATGGCCTTCATCGAATGTCTGCGGGAGAACGGCGTGCCGGACTTTCCCGACCCCGCCGCGGACGGCTCCATTCTGCTCGACCCGAGCAGCGGGATAGACGTCAAGGGCGATGCGTACAAGAAGGCGGAGAAAGCCTGCGAGGACCTGATGCCGGAAGGCCGCCGGGCCTCGCCGCCGCCCGGCGGTATGCCCGATCTGACGAAGTACGCCGACTGTATGCGGAAGAACGGCGTGCCCGACTTCCCCGACCCCAAGGGCAGCGGCTTCGCCCCTGAGGAGGCCGGGATCGACGTCGAGTCGCCCGAATTCCAGGACGCCCACAAGGCCTGCCAGCGGCACCTGCCCGCCGGGGCGCCGCCGCCGGCGTAGCCCCGCGGGGTGCCTCCCCTGCCCCGGTCTGCCGGACCACCCGTCCGGCGGACCGGGGCTTCTGCATGCCCGGCGGCAGCGAAACCTCGGCGAAACCGCAGCCTCTGTAGAACAGGGGTACAGGAAATCCGGAAGGAATGGGGACAGTGGCATGGCGGTTATCGCGGAGCGGCCGACGGATGGCATTACCGCATCAAAAAGGAAGCTGCGGCACAACGCCGTACTGGTATTGATGACGGGGGTCGCCCTGTTCGTCACCGCCTGTGGCGGCAACGAAGACCCGGGTAACAGCGTGGCCAGCGTCGGCTCCGGGAATGACTCGAAGTCCAAGAAGCCGGAGGCCGGCGGGCAGGGCGACGGGCTGAAATTCGCGCAGTGCATGCGAGACAACGGCCTGCCCGACTTCAAGGACCCGAAGCCCGGCGAGGGCATGGGCGGCGGGATCGACCCGCAGTCGCCGGAGTTCAAGAAGGCCGAGAAGGCCTGCAAGCAGTACATGCCGGCTCCGCCCCCGCAGGAGGGCGGCGGCGGTCCGGGCGATGTGTGGCCGACCGAGGACAAGCTCAAGTACGCCAAGTGCATGCGGGAGAACGGCGTGCCGAGCTTCCCGGACCCGGACGACAGCGGCGGCTTCAAGCTTGAGGTCGACCCCAACACGCCGCAGTTCAAGAAGGCGGAGGAGGCCTGCGAGAAGTACCAGCCCGAGTCCCTGCGCAACATGGAGCCCAACAAGCCCGGCGGGGGTCCGGCGTGAGTGCAACCCGGTTACCGACGGAGGACGAGGAAGTGAGCACCCCGGACCGCCAGAGCGCGCCGCCGCCACCGGAGCGGCGCAAGCGGCGCGGGCTGACCGCGCTGGTTGTCGTAGCGATCGTGGTCGCGGCCGGCGCGGGGGTCGTCGTGACCGACCCGTTCAAGAAGCCCGCGAAGGAGACGTCGGCCAAGACCACCGTCCCCACCGGGCTGGCGAAGGTCACCCAGGGCACCCTGTCGGCCCGCACCCTGCAGAACGGGACGCTCGGCTACGCGGGTTCGTACGACGTCGTCAACAACGCCAAGGGCACCATCACCAAGCTGCCCGGCGTGGGCGACGTGATCAGCCAGGGCGACGTGCTCTACCGCGTGGACGGCAAGCCGGTGGTGCTGCTCCAGGGAGCCGCCGAGCCGGTGTATCGCGATCTGTCCTACGGCACCGAGGGCCCCGACGTGCGGCAGCTCAACGCCGCGCTCGTCACCCTCGAGTACGCCACCAAGAAGGAGATCGACCCCGACTCGGACTACTTCGGCACGCAGACCCTCAACGCCCTCAAGGAGCTGCAGGAGGACGTCGGCCTGGACGACTCGGGTGAACTGCCCCTCGGGCAGGCCGTGTTCCTGCCCGCCGAGGAGGTCCGGGTCACCAAGTCCGACGCCGTGCGCGGCGGCCCGGCAGGACAGGGGCAGAACGTCCTGCAGGTCTCCTCGACCAAGCGGCAGGTCACCGTCGAGCTCAACGCCAGCCAGCAGACCGGGGTGGCGGTCGGCGACAAGGTGACCATCACGCTCCCCAACGGCAAGACGACCCCGGGTGAGGTGTCGTCGGTGGGGAAGGTGGCGAAGCAGGTCGAGGACAAGACCACCATCGAGGTCCGGATCAAGCCGAAGGACCCGAAGGTGACCGGCGGGCTCGACCAGGCGCCCGTCCAGGTCGCCATCGTCTCCGACACGGTGAAGGACGTGCTGTCGGTGCCGGTGAACGCGCTGCTGGCGCTCGCCGGCGGCGGTTACGCCGTCGAGGTCGTCGGCAGCAGCGGCAAGCACAAGCTGATCCCGGTGCGGACCGGGCTCTTCGACGACAGCGAGGGCAAGGTCGAGGTCAGCGGCCCCGGGCTCGCGGTCGGCCAGAAGATCGTGGTGCCCGCCTCATGACCGGCGTGGAGACCGAGACGCGGCCGGTCGGCGTCCAGGGCACCGGCGAGACGGTCCTGCAGCTGGAGGACGTGACCAAGGTCTACCCGGGCGTGTCCTCGGTCGTGGCGCTGGACGGGGCCGGCTTCACCATTCACCGGGGCGACCTGGTGGCGATCGTGGGCCCGTCCGGCTCCGGCAAGACGACCCTCCTGCAGGTGATGGGCACCCTGGACCGGCCGACTTCCGGGACGGTACGGATCGTGGGGGAGGACGTCGCCACGATGTCCGACCGGGCGCTGGCCTGGCTGCGCGCCACCCGGATCGGCTTCGTCTTCCAGCAGTTCTTCCTGGCCGAGCATGCCACCGCGCTGGAGAACGTCGCCGACGGGATGCTGTACTCCGGCGTCCGGCGCCCGGCCCGGCTGTCGGCGGCCGCCGGGGCCCTGGACCGGGTCGGCCTCAGCCACCGGATCCACCACCGGCCGCCGCAGCTGTCGGGCGGCGAGCGGCAGCGGGTCGCGATCGCCCGGGCCCTGGTCGGCGACCCGGCGATCGTGCTGGCCGACGAGCCCACCGGCAACCTCGACAGCGTCGCCGGCGCCGCGATCTTCAAGCTGTTCACGGAACTCAACGCCGAGGGCACCACCATCGTCATGATCACCCACGACCGGGAGCTGGCCGCCCGGCTGCCGCGCCGGATCGAGGTCCTCGACGGCCGCATCGTCGCGGACGTCATGTCAGCGGAGGACCCCCTGAACACCGAAAGGCGGCTGCCATGACCACCACGGCCACCGCCCCCGTCCGGCTCCACCCCGCCGATCTGGCCCGGACCGCCAGCGTCGGGCTGCGTACCCGGCGGATGCGGGCCGCCCTGTCGGCGCTGGGCATCGCCATCGGCGTCGCCGCGATGGTGGCGGTGCTCGGGCTGTCGGCCTCGTCGCAGGCCGGGCTGCTCGCCGAGATCGACAAGCTGGGCACCAACCTGCTGAAGGTCACTCCGGGCCAGTCGCTGGGCGGGGGGGACGCGAAGCTCCCCATCGAGGCGCCGGGCATGATCTCCCGGGTCGGCCCGGTCGAGGCGGTGCAGAGCACCGGCAAGACCGACGCCGAGGCCTACCGCAGCCCGCACATCCCGAGCCTCAACACCAACTCCCTCACGGTGAACGCCGCCAGCCTGCGCCTCCCGGCCGCGGTGCGCACCTCGATGGCCCAGGGCAGATACCTCAACGCTGCCACCGCGCAGCAGCCGGTCGCCGTCCTCGGCTGGGACGCCGCGAGCCGGCTGGGCATCTCCCGGATTCACTCGGACATGCGCATCTGGGTCGGCGGCCAGTGGTTCTACGTGTCCGGGGTCCTCAAGCCCGCGAAGCTGACGCCGGAGATCGACTCGGCGGTGCTGGTGGGCTATCCGGCCGCGGAGAAGTACCTGGACTTCGACGGCCACCCCTCCACGGTGTACGTGCGGTCGGACACCGACCAGGTCAAGGACGTCCGCAATGTGCTGGCCGCCACGGCCAACCCGCAGAACCCCAGCGAGGTCAGTGTCACCCAGCCGTCGGCCGCGCTCGAGGCCCGGGCCGCCGCGCAGTCGGCGCTTGACGGCCTGTTCCTCGGGCTGGGGGCGGTGGCCCTGCTCGTCGGGGGCATCGGCGTCGCCAACACCATGGTCATCTCCGTGCTCGAACGCCGCTCGGAGATCGGCCTGCGGCGGGCGCTCGGCGCCACCCGGGGCACCATCCGGCTGCAGTTCCTCTCCGAGGCGATTCTGCTCGCCATGCTCGGCGGCGCGGTCGGGGTGGCGCTGGGCACGCTGGCGACGTTCGTCTACGCCGGCGTCAAGGGCTGGGAGACCGTCGTCCCGGTGCTCGCCTGGGCGGGCGGACTCGGTGCGGCCGTGGCCATCGGCGCCATCGCCGGGCTGCTGCCCGCCCTCCGGGCGGCCCGGATGCAGCCCACGGAGGCGCTGCGGACGGTCTGACCGAGTTGCCCGGCACCGCGGTGTTCCCCCCGCCGCGGTGCCGGGCTCTCGGCTGTTCAGGGCAGGTCGCGGTGGATGCCTACCCGTACGGCGGTCCGGGGCACCGCCTACGCCGGTCGGCAGAACCCTGCGTCCAGATGTCCAAGTGCACATTTCTGTCTCGCCGTTGGCTCCCCAAGACTGGAGTGAACCGGTGGTGCGGAGGGGGCATGGTCATGAGCAGCAGCGCGCTGGAAGGGACCATCCGTGACGTGCTGGTCGGCCTCGCCGTGGTCGTGCCCGCGGCCTTCATCTGCGGCCGGATCGCCCAGCGGCTGCGGCAGCCGGCGGTGCTGGGGGAAATCGCCGCGGGCCTGATGCTGGGTCCCAGCCTGCTGGGTCTGCTCCCCGGGAATCCGACCGCGGTCCTGTTCCCGGACGAGGCTCGCCCCTTTCTTCAGCTGCTGGCCCAACTGGGCCTTGTCCTCTTTATGTTCGGGGTGGGGTATCACCTCGACGTCGCGCATCTGCGCGGCCGGGGACGTCAGGTGCTGTCGGTCTCGCTCAGCTCCGTCGCCCTGCCGTTCGCCCTGGGCACGGGCCTGGCCGTCGTGTTCGCGTCCTGGGGCCTCACCGGGCAGGAGGGGACCGGGCTGCTCGGCCCGGCGCTGTTCTTGGGCGCGGCCATGTCCATCACGGCCTTTCCGGTGCTTGCCCGCATCCTGTCCGACCACGGCCTGGCCCGGGAGCGCATCGGCACCATGGCGCTCGCCTGTGCCGCCCTGCAGGACCTGCTGGCGTGGGGCATTCTCGCCGTCGTGGTCGTGGTGGTGAACGCCACCGGCCCCTGGCCGCTCGCCCGGATGGCACTGCTGTCCGCCCTCTTCGTCCTCGGCATGCTGTACGTGGTCCGGCCTGGGCTGCGCTGGCTGCTGGCGCCCGGACGGCGCTGGAACCGGGACAGCACGCTGGTCCACGGGGTGGTCTTCAGCGGCCTGCTGCTGTCGGCCTGGGCCACCGACGCGATGGGGCTGCACACCGTGTTCGGCGCCTTCATCTTCGGCGCCGTCGTACCGCGCCGGCAGATCGACGACTGCGCTCCGGAAGTGCCCGCTCGCATCGAGCAGTCGAGCCTGCTGCTGCTCCCGGTCTTCTTCACCGTCACCGGGCTGTCGGTCGACTTCCAGGGCCTCGGCGGACAGGGCCTGGTCATGCTGCTCGCCGTGCTCGTCGTGGCCTGCGCGGGCAAGTTCGTCGGTGCCGCGGCCGCCGCCCGGCTCACCGGGGCCACCCCCCGGCTGTCCATCACCCTCGGTGTGCTGCTGAACGCGCGCGGGCTCACCGAACTGGTCCTGCTCAATGTGGGCCTCGGCCTCGGCGTCATCGACGGCCGCCTCTTCACCGTGATGGTGGCCATGGCCGTGATCACCACGATGATGACCGGCCCGCTGCTGCAGCGCCTGTGGCCGGCGCCCCGGTCGCGCACCGTCGGCCGCGGTGGCGAGCACGGGGGCGCGGGCGACGCGGCGGCCTCAGCGGAAGACGCCGGTGTGGCCCAGTGAGTACCGAATCCGCATCGGCTCAGCTGCCCAGGTACTCGTGCACGAGACGAACGGCCGTGGCTCCCTCGCCCACCGCCGAGGCGACGCGTTTGATCGAGCCCTTCCGTACGTCTCCCGCGGCGAACACGCCGGGCATGCTCGTCTCCAGGGGGAGGGGGGCACGACCATGGTGCCCGTGCGCTGCGGACTCCTCGCGAATCCCGCGTCCCGTCAGAAGGTAGCCCTGATCATCGCGCGCGATGCCGTCCGGGAGCCACTGCGTGTGCGGTTCACCGCCGATCATGATGAACAGCGCAGTCGCCGGTACCCGCTCGACCGCGCCTGCCGTACGATCCGCAAGCGTCAGGTACTCGAGGCGCCCCTCGCCACCACCGTCGACCACCTCCGTCCGATAGCGGACGATGATGTTCGGCGTCGCCTCGACGGCACGTACAAGGTAGGCCGATGCGGACTTCGCAAGGCTTTCGCCCCGGACGACCAAGGTGACTGTGCGAGCGTGCCTGGCCAGATGCGTGGCGGCCTGCCCGGCCGAGTTTCCGGCGCCGACGACGAAGACGTCCTGGTCTTGCATGGCCCGGCTCTCGCTCACGGCCGCGCCGTAGAACACCCCGGAGCCGACGAGGGCCTCCAGCCGCGGCACACCGAGGCGTCGCCAGTCGATACCGGTCGCAATCACGACCGCGGGTGCGCTGACGTCGGAGCCGTCCAGCAGGTGGACCACTTGGCGGTCACCGCGGCGTTCGAGCCCGACCGCTTGTTGCGCGAAGACGATGTGCGCGCCCATCAGCCACGCTTGCTCGCAGGTCTGCCCCATGAGGTCGCCGCCGGCGATGCCATGGGGAAACCCGGGATAGTTTCTGATCAGCGGGCTCGTCCCGGCCTGCCCACCGGAGACGGCTCGTTCGAGCAGCACCGTGTCGAGCCCTTCGGACGCGGCGTACACGGCCGCCGTCAGGCCGGCCGGTCCGGCGCCGACGATGGCGACGTCGCAGACGTCCACGTCGTTCGTGACGCTGACCCCGATCGCACGGGCGAGGTCGGGCAGGTGCGGATCGACGAACACGTGGCCGTCATGGCGAATCACCACCGGCAGCCGCGACGCGTCGAGCCCGGCCTCGCGCAGCAGACGCCGTCCGGCCTCCCGCTCCACCGGATAGAACCCGAACGGCATGCTGAAGCGCGTCATCACATCGCGCAGCTGCAGCACACGGCTGTCGCCCTCCTGGGCGATGATGCGGAACAGCTCGAAGTTCGGCTCCTGCTCCTTCGTCCACGACGAGAGGAACGTGCTCACGGTGCGGTACATCATCTCGTCGTCCGCCCATGGCCGCACAAGGTGATAGTCGGCGCGGCCGAGTGCGATCGCCTGGACCGCCGGACTCGTCGACGAGTAGTCGCGATCCACGAGCAGCACACGCTTGGCCTGCGGATACAGCTCATGTGTCCGTGTGAGAACGTCGACGGAGTCGTCGTCCACGAGCAGCAGTGCGACGGGTTCTTCGGCCCGCGCGAGTTCCTGCATCGCGGTGAGCGCCGCTTCCGGCGAGCCCGCGCCCTTCACCGCGAATGCCCTGCCGAACCGTCGCGTGAGGTCGGCGAGCAGCACACGAAACGAGCGCGGGTCGTGTTCCACCACGAAGATGACCGGCCACGTCACCTCTGCAAGCCTAATGGTGGCCGGCCGGTCATGCGCGGTGACCGCCGTGCGCAAAGGGACAAATGGTCGATTGCGTCCGCCGATGCCGGGCACCCGCGCCCTAAGGCCCATCCAGGGAGACGTACCAGGCAGGCAGGTGAGCGCCATGGGCAAGAAGAGTGGTGCCGTGGCACGGGTTCTGCTCGACCAGTACGGACGGACCTACGCGTCCGAGGCCGGTATCAAGCTGCGGGACAGTCCCGGTTCCCTGTACCAGCTCCTCGTGCTCTCCCATCTGCTGTCCGCGCGGATCAAGGCAGACATTGCGGTGGCGGCGGCCCGTGCGCTCTTCGACGCGGGGATGCGGGACGCGCGACGGATGGCGGAGGCGAGCTGGCAGCAACGCGTCGACGCGCTCGGCGAGGGCGGCTACCGCCGCTACGACGAGCGCACCGCAACCCAGCTCGGTGATGCGGCCGAGGTGCTGAGGCGGGAGTACAGGGGCGATCTACGGCGACTTCGCCAGGCCGGAGACCCCAGGAAGCTGCTGCGGGACTTCCCGGGCATCGGGCCCTCAGGGGTCGACATCTTCCTCCGGGAGGTTCAGGGAATCTGGCCGGAGTTCGCGCCGTACATCGACAGCAAGGCGCTGCAGGGGGCGGAACGTGTCGGCCTGCCGAAAACCCCGAAGGCCCTGGCGCGACTCGTGAAGGAGGACGACCTGCCCCGGCTGGCGGCCGGCCTGGTGCGGGTGGCCCTCGACAAGCGCGCCGCCGAGGAGGTGCGCGCAGCTGCGTGAAGAGGCGGCCGCGTCATCGACCTCTCAGGGCGAAGCCGGATTACCGGGAGCCTTCCGCGCCGAGGCCAGCACGCCGACTTTGTCGATGCGGTGCTCGGGGTTGCCCCTGTCGTCGCGCCAGAAGTTTCCGGCCGCGTCGTCCTCCGGAGTGGCGCAGGTGGAGATTGTGATCATGGATTCCGTGGCCCGCTCGCCCGGGGAACCAGGGACCGCCGCCCGCTGCTCGGTGAGCGAGTTCTCGGAGCGGAAGGAGGTCTTCCGAGTCTGGGTGATCTCGTATTCGTAGATCATGCCACCCGACGTGACGAGGACCGAGTCGCCCCGGTCGAGGGAGGGGAGGTTGCGCAGGGGCCCACCAGCGGAGAGGCGGTGGGCTGTCACGATGTAGTTGCCGATCTCGCCGGGGCCGACACCGCCATGGTCCCCGTACGGGCTGGCGGCCACGCCGCGGTTCTGGATCCGCGTACCCGGCCAGTCGTCAGTCGTGCCCTCGTACGGCACGACGTGCAGGTCCTTGAGGCCGATCGACGGGATCGTCAGCGAGGCGGTCTGGGTCCGCGTGCTGGTCTCACGCGGAGTCGGCTTCGTCGAGGTCGTCTGCGGAGCCGGTGAGGGGCTGTTCGGCGAGGGGGTTGTGGGCGTCTCCGTGGGCGCAGTCGCGGTGGATGCTGAGCCCCGGGTGGCCATTCTTCCGGCTCCCTCGTCGCCACCACCGGAGAAGCAGCCGGCAAGTACGAGGGTGAGCGTGCCGGCGAGTGCGATCCACGCCGCGCGGGAAGGGGACATATTACTCCCCAGTAAATTGGAGGCATATCGATCTTGGGGGCGGTCGACGGTGAACGCCTCTCATGCGACAACAACAGGAACGGATCAGGTGTTCCTCCATCAAGCATGCCTGACCTGCAGGTATCCGCTTGGGCCCCGACCGTGCGGGCAGGTCCATGCAGTGAGGGCCCAAGGCCGCCGCGTAGCGTCAGGCCGGTGACGGGAGGTCGCGGATCATGTCCGCGGCCTTTTCCGCGATCATGATCGTGGGGGCGTTGGTGTTGCCTCGTACCACGGTGGGCATGACCGAGGCGTCGGCCACCCGCAGGCCGTGCACGCCGTGCACCCTGAGCCGGGAATCCACGACGGGGCCGATGGAGCAGGTGCCCACCGGGTGGTAGAGGGTCTGCAACTCGCGCCGGGCGTAGTCGAGCAGGCCGGTGTCGTCTGTAGAGCGGGGTACGCGGAAATCGGCTCGGCGATGCTTGCGCAGGCTGGGCTGGTCGGCGATGTCGAGGAGCACCCTGAGCGCCCGGATCATCGTGGCGCGATCGTCCTCGGTGGTCAGGTAGTTGTGCAGGATATGCGGCTTGGCGCTGGGCACAGCGGACCGCAGGGAGACTTTGCCCCGGCTCGTGGGGGCGAGCAGGACCGCGCCGAACATGAAGGCATGGTCGGTGACGGGGCTGATGCCTTCCTCATGGAACATCACCGGGGCGGCATGCACCTGGATGTCGGGGGCGTCCAACCCCTCGCGGGTGCGGTGAAATCCGCCGGCCTCGCCGACGTTCGAGGTGAGCGGGCCGCGGCCCTCGGTCTCCAGCAGGCGCACGTTGTCGGGTGTCTCGGCGGACATCAACGACTCGGTGTCGGTCAGGTAGCACAGGCCGACATGCGGATGGTCCTGCAGGTTTGCCCCCACCGGGAGGTCGACGCGGGGCGTGATGCCGTGGGCCGCCAGTTCACCGGCCACACCTATGCCTGACAGCATGAGCAGGTGCGGGGAGTTGTACGCACCGGCCGACAGCACCACTTCCCGTTCGGCGTGCAGTCGCAGCAGTTCGCCGTTCCCGTCCACCTCGACGCCGGTCGCGCGGTCGCCGTCGAACAGGACACGGGTGCACTGGGTGCCGGTGAGCACCTCGAGGTTCGGCCGGGACAGGGCCGGCCGCAGATAGGCGACAGCCGCGCTGCAGCGCAGACCGTCACGCTGAGTGAGGTGGTAGTAGCCGACGCCGTCCTGTTCCGGACCGTTGAAGTCGGTGGTGTAGGGGTGGCCGGCCTCCTGGGCGGCCGCCACGTAGGCGGCCATCAACGGATGCCGGGAACGGCCCTCGCTGACCGTGAGAGGTCCGCCGGTGGAGTGCCACGGCGACGGAGCGCCCGAGAAGTCCTCGGCACGCAGGAAGTACGGCAGGACGTCCTGCCAGCTCCACCCGTCGGCGCCGGCCGCTGCCCAAGCGTCGTAGTCACGGCGGTTGCCGCGTATGTAGATCATCGCGTTCATCGATGATGAGCCGCCGAGCATCCGGCCCCGCGGCAGATAGCGGCGGCGGCCGTCCAGCCCTGGTTCGCAGTCGCTGAGGTAACTCCAGTCGTACTTCGTCTGGAAGAGCTTGCTGAACGCGGCCGGAATGTGGATTTCCTGCGCATCGTCCTCCGGCCCGGCCTCGATGAGCAGGACGCGCGTGCTCGCGTCCTCGGTGAGTCGGGCTGCCAGCACGCACCCCGCCGACCCGGCACCCACGATGATGTAGTCGTACACCCGTCCCCCCTCGACCGACCTGGCTACCTGGCCCCTTCACCTAAGCCGCATCGGTGGGCGGACCACACCCCTGCTCTCGGCCATAATCAATCCGTTCCGCTCCGGCTCAATCGGACTCATGCAAGGAGACGACGGCCTCTACGAGGGTATGGGGGCTTTCCCAGTTGAGCATGTGCCCGGCGTCCGGCACGGTGATCAGCCGCGCACCCGGTATCCCTGCGGCCAGGCGCCGGGAGTGACTACGCGGTGTGGTGCGGTCTGCCGAGCCGACCATGACGACAGTGGGAACCGTGATGTCCTTCAACCGCGGGTAGCGGTCCTCGCGGGCGAAACTCCGCACGACCGGCAGGAGGGGCGGGTGGTTCTGACGCAGGAACACGTCGAGAAACACCTCGATCATCGCCGGCGAGGGGCGTTTGCCGCACTGAACGGACCCGAAGAGTGTTCCGCCGGTGCGGGTACGTGCCAACCGCTGGAGTATGCCGGCCTTCAGCAAGGGGATCTGCAGCCGGTTGTGCGGCGCTCCGTCGTAGATTCGGCCCGCCCAGGTTGCGAACAGCACCAGACCGCGGAGGCGAGAGGCGGCGCCGGGGTGGTCAAGCAGTGCACGGATGGCGAGAAACCCGCCCATGGAGTGCCCCACCAGGACCCCGCCCCGTACGTCGAAGTGCTCCAATACCGCCACGTAGTCCTGCGCCATGGGGCCGGAGCCGGCGCCGTCCGAGCCGAGCGTCGAACGCTCATGACCGCGCTGGTCGAAGGCGATGACACGATGGCCGCGCGCCACTAAGGCGTCCTGCACCAGATTCCACTCCAGGAGCGAGGCGCCGTAACCGTGTGCAAGCACCACCGGTGGTCCCTCACCCGCGACGATGGCGCGCAGGACCGTCCCGTCCGGGCGAGACAGGAACACCTCCTCGCCCTCGGGCTCACGGCGGAGCCGCGCGTAAGGAATGGGATCGGGGTGACGCTCAATCCTGGCAGCCGCTGCGCGCGCCGCGATTGCACCCACGACCGCCGCAGTGGCTCCCCACACCAGCCGCATACCCAACGAAATCCCCTCCTCCACGGCGACCGGCTCGACACCGGCCACCGTCGCTGCCCCACCACTCGAGCCCCTGGACTGGTGCCACCGCTGTGGGCGTGATCGACATCGCATGATTTCATGCACACGACCGACTGAGGGGAGCCTTCGGCTCTTACCGGACACCACCGAGGGCTCCCACCCTGTGAGCTGGACCACCCGGGCGCCGACTTTGCGCCACACAGCGCTAGCGTCGCCGAGGAGGCGGTGTTCGTACCGTGCACGCAGAAGGGATCGGGCATGTTCCGCAAGGTGCTGGTCGCCAACCGTGGTGAGATCGCCATCCGCGCGTTCCGCGCCGGCTATGAGCTGGGCGCGAGAACGGTCGCGGTGTTCCCGCATGAAGATCGCAACTCGTTGCACCGGCTGAAGGCCGACGAGGCGTACGAGATCGGTGAACCGGGGCACCCGGTGCGCGCCTACCTCTCCGTGGAGGAGATCGTCCGCGCGGCGCGCATGGCCGGTGCGGACGCGGTCTACCCCGGGTACGGCTTCCTGTCCGAGAACCCCGACCTTGCGCGCGCGTGCGAGGAGGCGGACATCACGTTCGTCGGCCCGAGCGCGGAGACCCTCGAGCTCACCGGAAACAAGGCTCGCGCGGTGGCGGCCGCCCGCGCGGCCGGCGTACCGGTGCTCGGTTCGTCGCAGCCCTCCACCGACGTCGACGAGCTGATCCGGGCCGCGGAGGAGATCGGCTTCCCCGTCTTCGTCAAGGCCGTCGCCGGTGGTGGCGGGCGCGGCATGCGGCGGGTGGAGGACCCCAGGACGCTGCGCGAGTCCATCGAGGCGGCGGCGCGTGAGGCCGAGTCCGCGTTCGGTGACCCGACAGTCTTCCTGGAGAAGGCCGTCGTCGACCCCCGGCACATCGAGGTGCAGATCCTCGCCGACGCCGAGGGCAACGTCCTCCACCTGTTCGAGCGTGACTGCTCGGTGCAGCGGCGCCATCAGAAGGTGATCGAGCTCGCGCCCGCGCCCAACCTCGACCCGGAGCTGCGCGAGCGGATCTGCAACGACGCCGTGAACTTCGCCCGGCACATCGGTTACCGCAACGCGGGCACGGTGGAGTTCCTGCTCGATCGGGACGGCCGGCACGTGTTCATCGAAATGAACCCGCGCATCCAGGTCGAACACACGGTGACCGAGGAGGTCACCGACGTCGATCTCGTACAGGCGCAGCTGCGGATCGCCAGTGGTGAGACACTTGCTCAGCTCGGGCTGACGCAGGACACCGTCTACCTGCGCGGTGCCGCGCTGCAGTGCCGGATCACCACCGAGGACCCGGCCAACGGGTTCCGCCCGGACATCGGCAAGATCAGCGCCTACCGCTCGCCGGGCGGCTCGGGTATCCGCCTCGACGGCGGAACCGCCCACGCCGGGACGGAGATCAGCGCACACTTCGACTCGATGCTGGTCAAGCTGACCTGCCGGGGCCGGGACTTCACCACCGCGATCGGCCGCGCCCGGCGCGCGGTGGCCGAGTTCCGGATCCGCGGCGTATCGACGAACATCCCGTTCCTGCAGGCTGTGCTGGACGATCCGGAATTCCGGGCCGGGAAGGTCACCACGTCGTTCATCGAGCAACGGCCGCACCTGCTGACCGCACGTCACTCCGCCGACCGCGGCACGAAGCTGCTCACCTACCTCGCCGATGTCACGGTGAACAAGCCCCATGGCGAGCGGCCCCAGTTGATCGATCCGGCCACCAAGCTGCCGCGGCTTCCCGACGCCCAGCCGCCCGCCGGCTCCAAGCAGAAGCTCACCGAGCTCGGTCCGGACGGATTCGCGCGGTGGCTGCGCCAGTCGCCGACGATCGGCGTCACCGACACCACCTTCCGGGACGCGCATCAGTCGCTGCTCGCCACCCGGGTCCGGACGAAGGACCTGCTCGCGGTGGCCCCGGTGGTGGCGCAGACCGTGCCGCAGCTGTTGTCGCTGGAATCCTGGGGCGGCGCCACGTACGACGTCGCGCTGCGCTTCCTTGCCGAGGATCCCTGGGAGCGCCTCGCCGCGCTGCGCGAAGCGGTGCCGAACATCTGCCTGCAGATGCTGCTGCGCGGCCGCAACACCGTGGGCTACACGCCCTACCCGACCGAGGTGACAGGCGCCTTCGTACAGGAGGCCACCGCCACCGGCATCGACATCTTCCGGATCTTCGACGCACTCAACGACGTAGAGCAGATGCGGCCCGCCATCGAGGCCGTGCGGGAGACCGGATCCGCGATCGCCGAGGTCGCGCTGTGCTACACCTCCGACCTGTCGGACCCGTCGGAGACGCTCTACACCCTGGACTACTACCTCGGGCTGGCCGAGGAGATCGTGTCCGCGGGCGCACACGTGCTGGCGATCAAGGACATGGCAGGGCTGCTGCGCGCCCCGGCCGCGGCGAAGCTCGTATCCGCGCTGCGCAGGGAATTCGACCTGCCGGTGCACATCCACACCCACGACACCGCGGGCGGCCAGCTCGCCACCTATCTCGCGGCCATCCAGGCCGGTGCGGACGCCGTGGACGGCGCTGTGGCCTCCATGGCGGGCACCACCTCGCAGCCGTCGCTGTCAGCGATCGTGGCCGCCACCGACCACTCCGACCGGCCGACCGGGCTGGACCTCCAGGCGGTCGGTGATCTGGAGCCGTACTGGGAGAGCGTGCGCAAGATCTATGCGCCGTTCGAGGCGGGCCTCGCCTCGCCGACCGGGCGCGTGTACCACCACGAGATCCCCGGCGGGCAGCTCTCCAATCTGCGCACGCAGGCCATCGCACTCGGCCTCGGTGACCGCTTCGAGGAGATCGAGGCGATGTACGCAGCCGCCGACAAGATCCTCGGCCACCTGGTGAAGGTCACGCCGTCGTCGAAGGTGGTCGGCGACCTCGCGCTGCACCTGGTCGGGGCGGGGGTGTCGCCGGAGGACTTCGAGAGCGAGCCGAACAAGTTCGATCTTCCCGACTCGGTCATCGGGTTCCTGCGCGGTGAGCTGGGCAGCCCGCCGGGCGGATGGCCGGAGCCGTTCCGCAGCAAGGCGCTGGAAGGCCGGGCCGACGCCAAGCCGACGCAGGAGCTGTCCACCGAGGACCGTGAAGGGCTGGACAAGGACCGGCGGGCGACGCTGAACCGGCTGCTCTTCCCCGGGCCGACCAAGGACTTCGAGACGCACCGTCAGGCCTACGGCGACACCAGCGTGCTGGAGAGCAAGGACTTCTTCTACGGGCTGCGCCCGGGGAAGGAGTACGCGGTGGACCTTGAGCCCGGCGTCCGGCTGCTCATCGAGCTGGAGGCCATCGGCGAGGCCGATGTACGTGGCATTCGCACCGTGATGTCCACGTTGAACGGTCAACTGCGGCCGATCCAGGTACGGGACACCTCGGTGGCGTCCGATGTGCCGGCGACGGAGAAGGCCGACAAGGCCAACTCCGGTCATGTCGCTGCGCCGTTCGCCGGCGTGGTGACGCTGGCTGTCGCCGAGGGCGACACGGTTGAGGCCGGTGCCACCGTGGCCACCATTGAGGCGATGAAGATGGAAGCGACCATCACGGCCCCGAAGGGCGGAAGCGTGGCACGGGTTGCCATCAATGCGATCCAGCAGGTGGAAGGCGGCGACCTCATCGTCGAGCTCGCCTAGAGTCCGGGGCGAGCACGCCAGTCGGTGGGTAGTCCAGGAAGCGCGTTATGCGCGAGCGGCATCCGCGTGCCGTCCTGGACACCACCGGTGGCCGCCTGTTGCAAAATCAGAAACCACGGGCATAGCCGAAGAAAACCTGCCTGGGGCGGCCGGAGATCGCTGGTGAATTGGCCGACCGGGGGCAGCGGTCGGCTTCTCTGCATTGCATTCAACCGCCTCGGACGGGGCGGTCATCGCCTTGACGGATTCGGTGGAATCGTCGGCGAATACACCGGTGCCAGCGTGTCCAACAGAACGTCATCCCTGCTGAACAGCGACGTGCGCGGCGGCTCGGGCGGCTCCGATCGATGCCCGCCCTCACGGAAAACAGGTCACGTGGCGAGGCTTGCAGGAGCCGGCAGTGTAAACATGGCGTTACGGCGATCGCACCGCGGCCGTTGCCATCACGTGCGCATGCTCAGATTCGTAGCGCGCGGTCTTGTAGGGCATTAACACGCCACCTACGGTAAGTCTGCGGCTCCCAGAGCGTATGCCCATTCAAGAATACAGGAGAGGTGGACTTGTGTCCGAATCCTCGAATGGTATCCCCAGCGTACAAGGGACCAAGTCGGCCACCGATTTCGAAGATTCTCTACTCCGCATCGGGACGCATTTTCAGCGTGGCGAGACCTCGGGTGACCTCCGGACGGTGCACAAGATCGGCGGCAGGTCCGCGGACGTGTTCTATCGGGACCGCTGGGCCTACGACAAGGTCGTGCGGTCGACCCATGGGGTGAACTGCACCGGTTCCTGCTCGTGGAAGGTCTACGTCAAGGACGGGATCATCACCTGGGAGGCGCAGCAGACCGACTACCCGTCGATCGGCCCCGACAAGCCCGAGTACGAGCCCCGCGGTTGTCCGCGGGGCGCGTCGTTCTCCTGGTACACCTACTCACCCGCACGAGTCCGGTACCCCTATGTGCGCTCGACGCTGCTCGAGCTCTACCGCGAAGCCAAGCAGCGGCTCGAGGATCCGGTGCTGGCCTGGGCCGACATCGTCGACGACCCGGAGAAGGCCCGCAGGTACAAGTCCGCACGCGGAAAAGGGGGGTTCGTGCGGGCGGAGTGGTGGGAGGCGGCCGAGATCGTCGCCGCCGCGCACGTGCACACGATCAAGCAGCACGGGCCGGACCGTATCGCAGGGTTCTCGCCCATACCCGCGATGTCGATGGTGAGTCACGCGGCGGGCGCCCGGTTCATCTCGCTGATCGGCGGCTCGATGCTGTCGTTCTACGACTGGTACGCCGACCTGCCGGTGGCCTCACCGCAGGTGTTCGGTGACCAGACCGACGTTCCGGAGTCCGCCGACTGGTTCGACGCGGGCTATTTGATCATGTGGGGTTCCAACGTCCCGGTGACCCGCACCCCCGACGCGCACTACATGACCGAGGCGCGCTACCGGGGCCAGAAGGTCGTGGTGGTCTCCCCGGACTACGCGGACAACACCAAGTTCGCCGACGAGTGGCTGCCTGCGCGGCCCGGCACCGACGCGGCGCTGGCCATGTCCATGGGGCATGTGATCCTCAAGGAGTTCTTCGTCGACAAGACGACACCGCGGTTCACCGACTACGTCAGGCGCTACACCGACCTGCCCTTCCTGGTCAGCCTCGCCGAACACGGTGACGGCTACGTTCCCGGCAAGTTCCTCACCGCCGCCGACCTGGGCGAGACCGGCGAAGGCGCCGAGTTCAAGACGGTGCTGCTGGACGCGGGCGGCGACCCCGTGGTCCCCGGTGGATCGCTCGGTCACCGGTTCACCGATTCCGGGCAGGGCCAATGGAATCTGGATCTCGGAGAGGTCGACCCCATGTTGTCGCTGCACAGCGGCGACCCCGACAACGTGACCGTCAAGCTGCCCCGGTTCGACCGTGTCGACGCCGCCGAGGCGGGCGTGCTGCACCGCGGCGTGCCCACGCGGATGGTCGGCGGGCACCGGGTGACCACGGTGTTCGACCTGCTGCTGGCCCAGTACGGCGTGCACCGGCCGGGGCTTCCCGGCGACTGGCCTGCCGACTACGACGACGCGTCACAGCCGTACACGCCCGCCTGGCAGGAGCCGATCACCGGTGTGCCCGCGAAGGCCGCCGAGCGGATCGCCCGCGAGTTCGCCGACAACGCCGAGCGCTCCGGCGGCCGTTCGATGATCCTCATGGGGGCGGGCACCAACCACTGGTTCCACTCCGACCAGATCTACCGCTCGTTCCTGGCGCTCACGATGCTCACCGGCTGCCAGGGAGTCAACGGCGGCGGCTGGGCCCACTATGTCGGCCAGGAGAAGTGCCGGCCGATCACGGGGTGGGCGACGCTCGCCTTCGGTCTTGACTGGCAGCGACCACCGCGCCAGATGCAGGGCACGGTGTACTGGTACCTGGCCACGGACCAGTGGCGCTACGACCCGTTCACCTCGCAGGCGATGGCATCGCCGCTGGCCACAGGGCGCTTCGCGGGACGGACGGCGGCGGACAACATCGCGCTGGCCAGCCGGCTGGGCTGGATGCCGAGTTACCCGACGTTCAACCGCAATCCGCTCGACCTGGCCGACGAAGCGGAGCGGCTGGGCAAGGACGGAGCGCAGCACGTCGTGGACGGCCTGAAGACCGGACACCTGCGCTTCGCCTGCGAGGATCCGGACGCGCCGGAGAACCACCCTCGCGTGCTCACCGTATGGCGAGCCAACCTGCTCGGCTCCTCCGCCAAGGGCAACGAGTACTTCCTGCGCCATCTGCTCGGCACCGATTCCAACCTGCAGGCGACCGACCGCGAAGGAGTCCGCCCCGAGGAGGTCACCTGGCGGGAGGAGGCACCGGTCGGCAAGCTGGACCTGCTGCTGTCGCTGGACTTCCGGATGACCAGCACCACGTTGTTCTCCGATGTGGTGCTGCCCGCGGCCACCTGGTACGAGAAGCACGACCTGTCCAGCACGGACATGCACCCGTACGTGCACGCGTTCTCCCCGGCGATATCGCCACCGTGGGAGGCCAAGACCGATTTCGAGGCCTTCCACCGGATCGCGCGTGGCTTCTCCTGGCTCGCCGAGAAGCACCTCGGCACGCGCAAGGACATCGTCGCGGTACCGCTGACGCATGACACCGCCGACGCCACCGCGCAGCCGGGCGGCCGCGTGCTGGACTGGAAGGCGGGCGAGTGCGAGCCGATACCGGGCAGGACGATGCCCCGGCTGGTCGTGGTCGAACGTGACTACCCGGCTCTGGCCGAGAAGATGGCCGCGCTCGGCCCGCTGGTCGAAAAACTCGGCCTGACCACCAAGGGCGTGACGGTGCACCCGGACGCGGAGGTCGAGCACCTCAAGGGCGTCAACGGTGTCGTCTCATCCGGAGTCGCCGCAGGCAGGCCGAAGCTGGCCAAGGACACCCAGGCGGCCGAGGCCGTCCTGGCGCTGTCCGGCACCACCAACGGCAGGCTCGCCACCGAGGGCTTCCACGCCCTCGAGCGGCGTACCGGCACCAAGCTGGCCGACCTCGCGGCCGAGAACGAGGGCAAGCGGATCACCTTCGCCGACACCCAGTCCCGCCCGGTGCCGGTGATCACGTCACCGGAGTGGTCCGGCAGCGAGACCGGCGGCCGGCGCTACGCCCCGTTCACCATCAACACCGAACGGCTCAAGCCGTGGCACACCTTGACCGGCCGGCAGCACTTCTTCCTCGACCATGACTGGATGTTCGAACTCGGTGAGCAACTGCCCGTCTTCCGGCCGCCGCTGGACATGACCGCGCTGTTCGCCGAACCCGCCGTCGGCGCGACCGGCGAGGCCGGGGTGACCGTCCGATACCTCACTCCGCACTCGAAATGGTCGATCCACTCCGCGTACCAGGACAACCTCCACATGCTGACGCTGTCCCGGGGCGGGCAGGCGATCTGGATGTCCGATGTGGACGCGGCGAAGATCGGCGTCAAGGACAACGACTGGATCGAGGCGGTCAACCGCAACGGGGTCGTGGTCGCGCGGGCCATCGTGAGCCACCGGATGCCCGAGGGAACGGTGTTCATGTACCACGCCCAGGACCGTGCGGTCGACGTGCCGCGCACCGAGAAGACCGGCAAACGCGGCGGCATCCACAACGCCCTCACCCGCTTGATGATCAAGCCGTCGCACCTGATCGGCGGCTATGCCCAGCAGTCCTTCGCGATCAACTACCACGGCCCGACCGGCAATCAGCGCGATGAGGTCACGACGATCCGGCGGCGGGGCCAGGAGGTGCGGTACTGATGAGGGTCATGGCACAACTCGCCATGGTGATGAACCTGGACAAGTGCATCGGCTGCCACACCTGCAGCGTCACCTGCAAGCAGGCATGGACCAACCGCGGCGGTGTCGAGTACGTCTGGTTCAACAACGTGGAGACCCGGCCGGGTCAGGGCTATCCGCGCCAGTACGAGGACCAGGACAAGTGGCGCGGCGGCTGGGAGCTGTCCAAGCGCGGCAAGCTCCGGCTGCGCACCGGATCCCGGCTGAGGCGGCTGCTGAACATCTTCGCCAACCCGGACCTCCCGGCGGTGTCGGACTACTACGAACCGTGGACGTACGACTACGAGAACCTGCTGTCCGCGCCGCCGTCGGACACCACGCCGGTGGCCCGGCCCAAGTCGCTGATCACCGGCGAGGACACCAAGGTCACCTGGGGAGCCAACTGGGACGACGACCTGGGCGGCGGTCCTGAGCAGATCGGCCGGGATCCGCTGCTGACCAAGGTGTCCGAGCAGGTGAAGCTCGAGTTCGAGCAGACGTTCATGTTCTACCTGCCGCGGATCTGCGAGCACTGTCTCAACCCGTCCTGCGCGGCGTCCTGCCCGTCCGGCGCGATCTACAAGCGCAGTGAGGACGGCATCGTCCTGGTCGACCAGGACCGCTGCCGCGGCTGGCGGCAGTGCGTCACCGGCTGCCCGTACAAGAAGATCTACTTCAACCACAAGACCGGCAAGGCCGAGAAGTGCACGTTCTGCTATCCGCGCGTCGAGGTCGGCATCCCGACCGTCTGCTCGGAGACCTGCGTCGGGCGGCTGCGCTACATCGGCGTAGTGCTCTACGACGCCGACGCGGTGCTGGAAGCGGCATCGGTCGAGGACGACAAGGACCTCTACCCGGCCCAGTTGGGCGTGTTCCTCAACCCGCACGACCCGCGGGTGATCGCCGAGGCCGAGCGGGCAGGCATCTCCAGCGAGTGGATCGAGGCGGCGCAGAACTCACCCGTCTACCGGTTGATCGTCGACTATCAGGTCGCGCTCCCGCTGCACCCGGAGTACCGCACGATGCCGATGGTCTGGTACGTGCCGCCGCTGTCGCCCGTGGTGGACGTGCTCGCCGAGACCGGACACGACGGCGAGGACGCGAGCAACCTCTTCGGCGCGATCGACGCGCTGCGCATCCCGGTGGAGTACCTGGCGGAGCTGTTCACCGCGGGCGACGTCGGGCCGGTCCGTGCCGCGCTGCAGCGCCTCGCCGCGATGCGTTCGCACATGCGCCGGATCAACCTCGGCGAGCCGAGCACTCCGGAGACCGCCGAGTCGGTGCGGCTCACGCCGGACGAGGTCGAGGCCATGTACCGGCTGCTGGCCATCGCCAAGTACGAGGAGCGGTACGTGATCCCGAGCGGTGCGGGGGCGGACGCGCACCGGCTGGACGCGATCGCCACGGGGTGCAGTCTGGACGGCGACGGCGGGCCGGGCATGACCGCGTTCGACGCGATGGCGGAGAAGTTCCACCTCACGGACACCCCCACCGACACCAACGGTGCGGCGCCCGAGGACAAGGGGACCCGCATCAACCTGCTGAACTGGGACGGCAAGCGCACCGACGGCCTGTTCCCCGCCCCCCAACAGGAACCGAACGGCTCCGGCCCTCACGACCCCGAGCAGACGCCGGCGGCGGAGGGCGCCCGATGAGCCCGCTCCGGCTGGGCAAGCGAGGGCCCGGGACCACGTCGGCCGAGCACCTGTCCGAACAGCAGCGGCGGATCGTCTGGCGGATCGCAGCGCTGCTGCTGGACTATCCGACCGGGCAGACGCTGGACCTGCTGGAGGAGATGACGGCGGCGGCCGGTTCCGTGCCCGCGCCGGCGGGACCCGCCTTGGTCTCGTTCGTGGACGACGCTCGCCGGATGTCGCCGATGGACCTGGCCGCACACTATGTGGAGACCTTCGACCTGCGCCGTCGCAGCTGCCTGCATCTGACCTACTACGCCTACGGGGACACCCGTAAGCGTGGCATGGCACTGTTGCGGTTCAAGCACGCCTACAAGGCGGCCGGCGTCACGCTGGGCGACCACGAACTCCCGGATCATCTCGCTGTGGTGCTGGAGTTCGCCGCGACCGTCGACCCCGCATCAGGACGCCGCCTGCTCGTCGAGTACCGACCCGTCGTGGAACTGCTCCGGTTGTCCCTGGTGGAGGGCGGGTCGCCGTATACGCATGTGCTCGACGCGGTGTCCGCGACCCTGCCCGACCTTGGCACGGCCGACCGGCGACGGATCGCCGAACTGGCCGCACAGGGTCCGCCCGAGGAAGAGGTCGGTCTGGAGCCGTTCGCGATGGATCCGTTGGCGATGGAGCCGACGACGCAGCCCGGGATCGGAGGACGCCGGTGATCACCTTGCTGTGGCTCGCCGCACCGTACGTGGCACTCACCTCCTTCGTGCTCGGGCACGTCTGGCGCTACCGGCACGATCAGTTCGGCTGGACCACGCGGTCCTCCCAGCTCTACGAGAGCAGGCTGCTGCAGCTGGGCAGCCCGCTGTTCCACTTCGGGCTGCTGGCGGTGATCGGCGGGCATGTGCTCGGCATCCTGATCCCGGCGAGCTGGACGGAGTTCGCCGGCGTCTCGGAGGGGGCGTACCACGTGCTCTCGGTGTCGGCCGGCACGCTGTCCGGGCTGGCCACGGTCGCGGGCCTGGCGATTCTGCTCTACCGCCGAATCACCGTGCCCGCCGTGCGCAAGGCAACCACGACCAACGACAAGGTCATGTATGCGCTGCTGACCGCCGCCATCGCGACCGGGATGCTGAACACGGTCGGCAGCAACCTCATCGGTGGCGGCTACGACTATCGCGCCACCGTCTCACCGTGGTTCCGCAGCCTGTTCTCGCTGAACCCGCAGCCGCACCTGATGGAGGGCATTCCGGTCAGCTTCCAGGTGCATAACCTCGTGGTGCTCGGCCTGCTGGCGATCTGGCCGTACACACGCCTGGTGCACGTGTTCAGCGCACCGCTGGGCTACCTGGTCCGGCCGTACGTGGTGTACCGCAGCCGAGACCCGAAGGGCCCGGACGCCCGCCGTTATGCACGCGCGTGGGAGACGCCGACGGCCCCACCCACCCGGCGCTGACCCGCTGGATGAGAGAGAGCCGACAACATGGTCCGGGGCCAATGCCGTTGGGTGGGTTCGGGGCGGGTGTCGTCCTCAGCCGCCGGCTTGGTCCCGACCGGTCAGGAAGGCGCGCCGGCCAGGACTTCCACCTTGCCGGTGTCGAGCGAGTAGTAGGCGCCGACCACGGCAAGGGCGCCCTTTCCCACGAGTGGGGCCAGGTCCTGGTTGGAGCGCAGGCCGGCCGCGGTCAGCGTGACCTGGGCGCGGGCCATGGTCTCGGCCGGGTCGGCACCGCCTTCCCGGACTGTCTGCTCGTACGCCGGCCGCATAGCCTTGGCGATCGCCTCCAGATTGCCGGGCAGTGGTTTGCCGTCACGCATGGACTTGTATGCCGCCTCGACGGCGCCGCAACGCTGATGCCCGAGGACCACGATGAGCGGAGTGCCACTCGTCATGGGCCCGTACTCCGCGGAACCCGTGACCACCGGGCCGACCGCCTCCCCGCCCGTGCGCATCACGTAAAGGTCACCCAGCCCGGTATCGAAGAGGAGTTCAGGCGGCACCCGGGAGTCGATGCACGAGAGGATCGCCCCGAAAGGTGCCTGCTCCTGGGCTACGAACTGGCGCCGGTTCGGATCCCGGTCGGGATGTCGAAGGTCTCCGCTCACCCAGCGCTTATTGCCGTCCATCAGTCTCGCGAATGCCGCGGCGGGCGTGGCCGGCCGTGCTTCCGGCGAAGCGCTGGTCGCCGACGGGGTGCCGCTCGTCGATGAGCACCCCGCAAGCGCGGCCGTGGCGACCGCAAGTCCGCCGGCAAGCAGAGCTCTGCGATCCGGATGTCCCGCTCTGTCCACCCGCGTTCCCCTCAGTCCACTGAGACGCGTCCGTACGTCTCGATCAGGGCAATTGTTCAGCGCGGTGTGGGGGCCTGACGGCAGGCGCAAGCGGGCGTGGGCGGCTTTGCCACAGACGGCCCACAGAACCGGCTCGGGCGGCGGCTTGCGCCTACGCGGGGCTGGCTGCGGAGGCGCCGGGGCGGTGTTGCCTCGCGCCGGCGACGCATCGTTTTGCGGCGGAGCCCGCATCGTTCGAGCACCCGCTCGTACGCGTTGAACCGTTTTCCGTCCCGGCTCCGTTTGGCCCTCGAACAAGCACGGGCTGACGAGGGGGACACAGCATGAGAATGGGCCTGACGAGGCCGGCCCCATGGCGGGCCAGACCGCGGTCGGGGCGTCGGTGACGAACCATGCGCCCTACCGGCTCGGCGACGGCACGACGATGCCGTCGCTGACCCCCGTCGCCAGCCGGGCCGACAACGGTGACCTGAACCTGCGGGCGTCTTGTCGCGACAAGCCGCCCAAGCTCACCGATCACGGAGGCGGAATGAGATGGACATCCGATGCGAGAACACGGTGGGCGTCCGCGGTCGCGGCCGGCATCGCGGCACTGCTCGCGGCACTGCTCGCGTGGCTGCTCACCGGGCCGTCGTCGGCCCCGACCACGGCCAGGGGCACGGGCACGTATGCCAACCCGGTGACGGCAGGTGCCGTCGACACCTTCCCCGACCCCGTGATGATCCGCGGCAAGGACGGGTACTGGTACGCCTACGGCACCCAGAACCCGGTGTTCCAGAGCAAGGGCCGCGAGGACGGTGAGCGGACGCTGCCGATCCTGCGCTCGGCCGACCTGGTGCACTGGGACTACGCCGGTGAGGTCTTCACCCCGCGAACCCAGCCCGCCTGGCACAAAGGCTCGCGGCTGTGGGCACCGGACATCCGGTACGTAGACGGCCTTTACACCCTCTACTACTCGGTGGTGGGCACGGCCAACGTCGGCGTGGCGACTGCCCCCACCCCGACCGGACCGTGGACCGACCGGGGCGCCGTGCTGCCGTCGCCCAGCGGCTGCCCTGCGGGCAACATCGACCAGGCGCAGTTCACCGACGAGGGTGGCCGACCCTATCTGTACTGGGGGAGCTACGACACCCTCTGCGTCGCGAAGATGAACGGCGACCGGACCCGCATCGAGGGCCCGGTGACCCAGGTCGCCAGGGGGCGCCGGGTGGAGGGCGGGTTCGTCGTCCGGCGCGGCGGCTACTACTACCTGTTCTACTCCGACGCGGGCTGCTGCGACGGCGCGTACAGCGGTTACCAGGTCAAGGTCGGCCGCGCGACCAAGCCGACAGGGCCGTTCGTCGACGACGAGGGCGTCGACCTGATGGACCTGACCAGCAAGGGCGGCATCGTGGTCGGCGCGAACGGCAACCGCTGGATCGGCCCGGGGCACAACTCCCTCCAGACCGACCTGTCCGGCCAGGACTGGCTTGTCTACCACGGCATCCCCTCCGATGACCCGGACATGAAGCTGACCAGCGGGGGCAAGCTGAAGCCAACCAGGCGCCCGATGCTGATCGACCGGCTGGACTGGATCGACGGCTGGCCGGTCGTGCGCGCTGGGGCCGGGCCGTCAGAGGGCAACCAGCCGGCGCCGGTGGCCTCCTGGGATGTTGGCAGCACGTTCAACGACGGCTCGCTGACCGGCTGGCACGGCGAGGGTGCCGGGACGGGCGGCTGGTCGGTCGCCGAGAAGCAGGACGCCCGCGGGTACGTGACCCAGGCAGGGAGCGGCGCGGAACCCGCGTATCTGGTCTCGGACAAGGAGGCCCCCGCGGACCTGCGCGCCGAGGCCGACCTGAAGGTGAGCTCGGCCGGCGGCGCGGCCGGGCTGACGGTCGGTCATGTGAACCCCGGCAACCATGCCGTCGCCTGGCTGGACCGGGACCGCAACGCGCTGGTGACCGACGTGGTGGTCAACGGCACCAGCCGCGGCGAGTCGGTGACCGCGCTGCCGTCCGGATTCCAGTGGGGCGCCTGGCACAACGTGGCGGTCGAGGTGCGCGGCACCCACATGACCGTCGAGGTGAGCGGGGACCGGCTCCGCGACGCGGTGGCCACCCAGGAACGCGACCTGCCCGCGCGGACTGCCCACCCCGGCCGAGTCGGCGCCGCCGTACGCGGCTCCGGCGCCGCCGCTGACAACGTCGGCGCGGCGAAGCTCTTCACCCCGGTGACCAAGCGGGTGCCCGAGCCCAAGCCGGGCGCGCTGTTCCCGGCCTACAGCGACGAGTTCAACGGCGCCGCCGTGCCCGGCACGACCCCCGCCTCGCCATGGACATGGGTACGCGGCGCGTCATCCGGAGTCACCATGACCGGCCGTGCGCTCTCGTGGCCGACCCAGGCTGCCGGACTGGGGAACAACAAGGCGTCGGTGCTGACGCGGGGCGCGCCGAAGGGCGACTACACGGTGGAAACAAAGATCAATTTCGCGCCGGGGCAGCCCACCCAGCAGGCCGGGATCGTGCTGTACGAGAACGACGATCGCTGGTTCAAGATGGTCCACTCGGTGCTGCCGGTGACCCGGGGACGCGGAACCGTGGTGGACGTCAGCGAGTTCGGCAAGGAGGGCGAGCGGCCGACGACCACGCCACCGACCGCAGTGGCCAACGGCCCGATGTTCGGCGGCCCCACCGCGGACACCATGTGGCTGCGCCTGTCCCACCACACCGACACCGCGCACAACGAGCACGAGGTGCGCGCGGCCACCAGCCGGGACGGTGTGCACTGGGTGCACAACGGCGTGTGGACCCTGCCGGTCAAGGGCGATCTCAAGATCGGCCTGGTCTCGATGAACAAGGCCGGAGCGGTCGCAAGGTTCGACTACGTGCGCACGTACAGCGGCTGACGGCCGGCCAGGGCCGCCCGGCCCGCCTGGCCCGCCCGGCCGCTCGGCCCGCCCGGGCACGCCTCCGGAGGAGAGGCGGGCCCGGACAGAGCGAAGGAGGCGAGCCGAGAAGCAGGCCGACGTATGAGGCCGCCTGCACCAGGCCGTGCCCCCGCGGCGACCGGGTTCACCCCAGGAGAGGAGGCTGGCCCGCGTCATAGACGAGCAGGCGGCGTTCGGGCAGCAGGCGCGCCTCGGGGCTCGGGAGGTGCGGTTGCAGTGTGCCGTCGTGCATGAGGTGAAGGACCTGGACCTCGCGGGCGAGGACCAGGAAGTCGGCGATCATCTTGCGATGGCAGCGCCACCACACGGACTCCGCGCACATGACCGCGGTGCGTTCCCCGGCCGCCTCGGTGAGCAGCACTTCGATCGCGGAGACGAACTCCGGCGAGCGCATGTGGGCGGCGTACCCGCAGAAAGCACGGTTGCGCAGCGCGGTGTCGGGCGTGTCCGGCCGTGCCTTCCGCCAGCCGCCGAGCCGCTTTTCCCACCGGTAAGCGATTCCGGTCTGCGGCAGCCATTGCGACATCGCGTCGCGGTTGGCATCGGGATTGTGCCGGCTGCCCGGCGCCGTCCGCACGTCGACCAGCCGGCGCACCCCGGCGCCATGCAGCAGCCGCGTCATCTCCCTGGCGTCAGCGGTGCCGTGGCCGAAGCTCAGCAGTTGCATGTCGCTCACGCGACCCTTTGCCCTGCGCGGCGCGAGACGGCCTCGTGGCCGCGGGCGGAGTCCACACGCATCGAGGGAGCGGCCTTCGCCCCAGACGGCTTGCATGGTCTTCCCGGCGCCTGCTGGGCCTTTTCCGGGATGGCGCCGCTGCCGACGACTTGCGTGCCGAACTCCCCGAAGGCCGGGTGGCTGTCGTGTGCGGGCCGCCGCCTCCACTCGGCGTACTCGGAGCTGTGGGGATACGCCGCACAGGTCATGACCAAGATCTCCTTCCGGGGGTGTGGCATCCCTTCATCTCAGTAGCAGATGCCGATGCGTCTGCAGTGACGTCAGCCGGTGCCTGGTTCCGTGTCGTGGGCGGGAGGCGGCGCGGCGCGCGCTATTTCCGGATACGCGACGCGGCATGGCAGCTCTCCGCGCCCCGGCAGCGCTTCAGCGCTGTGAGGGTTTCGTGCAGGGAGGCGCGCTGCTCGGACGGGATGGACGCTGCCAGGTTCTTCAGCTCTTCTGGGTCGGACTTGACCGAGTAGTACTCCCGCTCCCCGTCGGCGTACTCGACGTAGAGGGCGTCCGCGGTCCTGATCGCCTCGTAGCTCGGGGGGTTGCCGCTGTCGTCGGGCGCCGCGTCCGGGTCGCCCTTCCTGGACGCCGGGTGACGGTGTTCGACGAGTGCGGCTTGGCGCCAGTCGTCCTCCGGCCGGCCGTGCATCAGCCGGGCGAGGCTTCGCCCGTCGCAGGTCGACGGCGGCTTCACGCCGGCGAGCTCCTGGAAGGTGGGATTGAGGTCGACGTTCTCCGTCAGTTGCGGAACATGCGCGCCGGCCGGCACTCCGGGACCGGTGACCATCATCGGCACCTTGATGTCGGTGTCGTAGGCGGTCTGCTTGCCCGGGCGGAGCCGGTGCTCGCCCATGTGGAAGCCGTTGTCCGACGAGAACACGATGTACGTGTTGTCCGCCAGGCCCTTCGCCTTGAGCTCGTCTTCCAGGTGCCCGATCATCGCGTCCACTGCCTGCACGGAGCGCACCCGCTTGGCGAAATTCTGGTCGATCTGCTTTTGCTCTTTGGACGTCAGCGGCGACAGTTTCCTCTGCCACTTCGGCGTGGGCGTGGAGGCCCGGTTGTAGGCGGCGGTGCGCGGGGCCTTGAGCGTGGGGAACTTTCCGGCGTCTCGCGGTGCCGGGGTGGAGGGGCCGTGCGGGGTGAAGGTCGCCACCTCCAGCATGAACGGCTTCTTCGACTTCGCCGAGGTGTCGATGAAGGACGTTGCCTTAGCCGCCAGCACGTCCGTCAGGTAGTCCTGGGCATCCTGCCCGTAGTGCACGACCTTGCCGTTCTCGTTGAGGTTGTAGTTGAACCCCGGGTAGCCGTTGCCGGCGACGTCCCACTCGTTCCAGCCGGACGGAACGTACGGTGTGGGCGTGCCGTTCTTGTCGGCGGGCTTGTAGCCGTTCAGGTACTTTCCCATGAACCCGGTCCGGTAGCCGGCCCGTTGCAGGGCGGTCGCGAAGCTCCTGCTCTCGTTGCCGTTCTTCATGAAGGCGCCGTAACCGCCGTCGCTTCCGTTGTTGGTGAAGACCCCGGTGTTGTGCGGGTATTGGCCGGTGAAAATGGACGTGCGCGACGGGCAGCACAACGAGTCGGTGGTGAAGAAGTTCGAGAAGGTCGTTCCGCGCTTCTGCATCTGCCGTACGTGCGGCATGTACTGCACGAGGTTCCACGAGAGGTCGTCGGTGAGCACGTACACGATATTGGGCTGCCGCGCGGCCGCCGTGGTGCCGCCGTCGGTCGGCGAAGCGCTTTCAGTTGCCTGACCGGCGTTCGACCCCGGCGAACACGACATCAGTAACGCCGTGACCACGGCGATACAGGGTCCGGCCGTGGACGTACGACGGTGACGAGTACCCAGCATGAACAATGCCTCCACGGTTGAGCGTTTCCTGGCGCCCCGCACCGTAGGGTCCGACTTTGTGGAAACCTTGTGGGGCCCCCGTCCTGAATGCCTTCTCGACCCACTCGACTAGAGTGCAGGCGGGCCGTTACTGGCGCGACGAGGTGGAGCACCACCGGGAAGCGGTCTGACAGCAGTTGTCGTATGCCGTGCGCCTGGGCGATCCTTCGTGACGCAGGAGCAGTGCATGACCGAGACGACACGTTCCGCCCGCCTGATGGACGGCAAAGCCCTCGCCCAGCGCCTCGTCGCTGAGGCCGCCACCGGGGCGGCTCAGCTCCGCGAACGCACCGGTACCGCTCCGTGCCTGGCCACCGTACTGGTCGGTGACGACCCTGCCTCGGAGACGTACGTACGGATGAAGCGCAACCGGTGCGCGAAGGCGGGCATCACGTCGCGGCACGTGCCGCTGCCCGCCTCTCTCAGCACCGGCGAGCTGGTCGAGAGGGTCAGCGAGCTCTCGCAAGACCCGGGCGTGCACGGCATCCTGCTCCAACACCCGGTTGGCCCGCACATCGACGAGCGGGCCGCGTTCGAGGCGATCGCGCCGGAGAAGGACGTGGACGGGGTCACGCTGAGCTCGTTCGCGGCGATGAGCTTCGGCCTGCCCGGGTTCGTGTCCTGCACGCCGGGCGGGATCTTGCGGCTGCTGGATCAGTACGAGGTCGACCTGGCGGGCAAGCACGCGGTGGTCGTGGGGCGCAGCGCGATCCTGGGGAAGCCTGCCGGGATGCTGCTGTTGGAGCGCAATGCCACGGTCACCTACTGCCATTCGCGCACCCGCGACCTGTCCGCGTACATGCGCGACGCCGACGTACTCATCGCCGCCGTCGGCCGTCCGCGCTTCGTCGCAGGCGCGGACATCAAGCCGGGCGCCGTTGTGATCGACGCCGGCTCCAACCCGGGCAACGTCGGGGACGTGGACTTCGAGACCGCCCGGGAACGCGCTCGCCTCATCACGCCCGTCCCCGGCGGCGTCGGGCCGATGACCATCGCCACGCTGCTCACGCAGACGGTCCAGGCGGCTGCGCGGCAACTGGCCGTCGCCTGACTCTCCGGCTGTGGGGACGCCTGGTCGAGCACGAAGGACCCATCACCGAGGGCCGACGATCCGGACTACGCCCCGCCCGCGGCTTGCTGGTCAATCAGCGCGCTGTTCCCGGCGCACGGTGGCGACCTGTGAGGGCTCTGTGACGGTCTGTCAGTTGGGTCAGGAGCTTGAAGTATCCCGCCATAGCTAGGATGATCGGCGCACTCCCGTTCCCGTGGTGAACGCGGGCGTTCCGGCATGGCAGACGCCGCCGTGCCGATGGTCGGCTCGCGCCTGTCGGAACCCGATGAGCCACGCAGTCCGTACCCCCGCTCCGCCTTGTCGCTTCCCCTCGGTCTGCTTCACCTCACCCGTCCATGAGGATCTGATGACACGACACATATCGGAGGCGGTGTTCTGGTTCCTGGCTGCCGGTGTGCTCACGGGCTTGGTCCTGTTGGTCCGCCAGCGCCAGATGACCGCCACCCTGCGCAAGCGCCTGTCAGCGCTGGAAGACAGCCTCCACGCTCGTGACGAGGAGGCGCGGCATCTGGTCGAGGTCCGTCTCCCCGCGCTGGAGGAAGTCCGGAAACAGCCAGGGCCCGTCGCCGAGCCCGGCCCACTCGACCGGAGTGTGGCCGAGACTCCGTTCGGACAGAGCCTGCAGCAGGTCGTGGACTTGTTCACCGGGGCCTCCCACAAGGCCCAGTCCCGCGCCGATCAGTCGGCGAAGGCCGCGCTGAAGGCGGCCATGCGCGCACTCCAAGCCCTGGCGAACGAACAGCAGTTGGCCATCTCGGAGATGCAGGACCGGCATGACGACCCCTATATGCTCCAGGGCCTCTTGGAGATCGACCACGCGAACGCGCAATTCGGCCGGCGGGCCCAGGCCATCGCCGTCCTCTGTGGGTCCTGGCCCGGCAGGCAGCGGGTCGCTTCGCTGCTGATCGACGTCGTACGCGGTGCGACGTCGCGCATCCGTGACTACCGGCGCGTCGAGATCCACTCCCGCGTCGAGATGGACGTCGTGAGCCGGGCGGTGGAGCCGGTGGTCCTCGCGGTCGCCGAACTGCTGGACAACGCAGCTCGGCACTCGCAGCCCAACACCACCGTCGAGGTCAACATCCAGCCTGCGCACAACGGCGCCAGTGTGGTGATCGACGACGCGGGAGTGGGCATGGACGCCGGTGAGATCGAGGAAGCAGGCCGTCGCCTGTCCGGTCGTGAGGACATCGACATCAACCGGCTCGGCAATCCGCCGCAGTTCGGCTTCGCCGCGATCGGTGTGCTCGCCGCCCGCTACGGATTCAGCGTCTCGGTCGACACCCGGTCCCCCTACGGGGGTGTGCGCGCCGTGCTGTTCCTCCCGAATGCTCTCCTCAACCGCGTACGTCTCGTCGGGGGCAGAACCGGACTGGAGGAAGAGTCGGCACCCGCACCCGCGTCGGCATCCGCGCAGGCCGCCCCCGCACCGGCATCCGCGCAGGCCGCCCCCGCAAGGGATGCGGAGTCCGTCCTGGTGGCTGACGCCCCGGCGGCGCCGTCGGGGTCCGCGGAGCACGCGCCGTCAGCGGCCGCGGCCCCACCGGCGTCCACGGCCGGAGGACTGCCCAAGCGACGCCGCCGGTCCGCATCGGAACACGCGTCGGCCGACCAGACACCCTCCACCCCGCCGGGGGCCGAGGCCTCGCAGATCCGCCCGGCGCACGAGACCGCCTCCCGCATGGGTGCGTTCGCCCGCGGCACCCGATCCGGGCGCGACTCCTCTGCCGACGACGAAGGGAACTCGCAGGAATGAAGGACCATATGGCCAATGAGCTGGGCTGGATGCTCGACGAGGTCCTCAAGGTCCCCGAAGCGCGGCACGCGATCCTGCTCTCGGCCGACGGGATGCTCCGGGCCCATTCCCAGGGCATCGCGCGTGACGAGGCCGAACGGCAGGCAGCCGCGCTGTCGGGCCTGCAGTCGATCAGCCGCAGCACCGCCGAGTTCTGCGCCGAGGAGTCCTCCCCGTGGCAGCAAACCCTGGTGGAGTTCGTCGACGGGTACGTCTTCCTGGTCGCCGCCGGCGCGGGCGCCTATCTGGCCGTGTCCGCCACACAGCACGTGGACATGGAGGCGGTCACCTACCGCATGCACAAGCTGGTCGACCGACTGGGCAAGGAACTGACCAGTCCGCCGCGTGAGGACACCGACTCCGAGCCGCCCTCCGAGCCGCCAGGCACTGCCGGTCCGGCATGACCCGGCCTCACAGGCGCGAGCGGGGGCTGGTACGGCCGTACGTCGTGACGGACGGCCGAGCCCATCCGACCCGCAACACGCTCGACCTGGTGACGCTCGTGACGGCGGTGAACAACCGGTCCCTGAACGGGCTGAGCCCGGAGAAGCGCCGCGTCATGGAGCTGTGCCGAGGAGGAGCGCTGTCGGTCGCCGAAGTCGCCGGACATCTGACGCTGGCGATCAGCGTCACGAAGGTGCTGCTCAGCGATTTGATCGACAGCGGTCACATCACGACCCGGCCTCCCATACCCAAGGCCCAACTCCCCGATGCCCAGCTTCTGCAGGAGGTGCTTGATGGGCTCCGCTCCCGTCTCTGACCGCGTCTACGTCTCGGACAAGGTCAGGACCGCCGTAAAGATCTTGATCGTGGGGCACTTCGCGGTGGGCAAGACCACGTTCGTCGGCACGCTGTCGGAGATCCGGCCGCTGCGCACCGAGGAGGCCATGACACAGGCCAGTGAGCTGGTCGACGACCTGGCCGGGAGTCCGGACAAGACCACGACGACCGTCGCCATGGACTTCGGCCGCCTGACCCTCAGTGAACGACTGGTGCTGTACTTGTTCGGCGCCCCCGGGCAGAAGCGCTTCACCCAGCTCTGGAAGGACATGATGCACGGGGCTCTGGGCGCACTGGTGCTGGCGGACACCCGGCGACTGGACCAGTCCTTCGACATCATGGGCCTCTTGGAGGAGCACGGCATGCCGTACGCGGTCGCCGTCAACCAGTTCGACGGCGCTCCGGTCTTTCCCGAAACGGAGATACGCGAAGCCCTCGACCTGCTCCCCGAAACGCCCCTGGTCACCTGCGACGCCCGGGACGACGCATCGTCGGCCCGGGCCCTGATCTCCCTCGTCGAGTACCTGCAGACCCGTACCGCTCAGGAGCACCGATGACCCCTTCCCAACCCGAATCGGGCGCGGTGCCGCCGCCCGGCTGCCCGGCACACACCGACCAGGCCGACCAGGCCGAAGGAGCGACCGGCACGCGCACGGCTGAGCAACTGTACGGACCCGGATTCGCCGCCGACCCGGCCGCCACCTACGCGCGGCTGCGCAGATACGGCTCCATCGCGCCGGTGGAGATCGCCCCAGGTATCCGCGCATCGCTCGTCACCGGCTACGAGACCGCCCTCGAGGTCCTGCGCAGCCCGGAGCGGTTCTCCAAGGACCCGCGCCGCTGGCGGGCTCTCGCCGACGGGACCGTACCGTTGGACAGCCCGGTCGTGCCGATGATGATGTACCGGCCGAACGCCCTGTGGACCGACGGCGACGAGCACACACGGCTGCGCGGTGCCATCACCGACAGTCTGAGCCGCGTCGATCCGAACGCCCTGCGCGGCTACGTCGAGCACAGCGCCGACACCCTCATCGACAGATTCGGCCCCGAAGGACAGGCGGACCTCCTTGGCGATTATGGCGCGATCCTGCCCCTGCTCGTCTTCAATCAGCTCTTCGGCTGCCCGCCCCACATCGGGGACAAGCTGGTCGAGGGCATGTCCGGGATCTTCGATTCCAACGCCGACTCCGAGAAGTCCAACGCGCTGCTCTCCGAGGGCGTTGCCGACTTGGTCGCTCTCAAGCGGAGGCAGCCGCGGGCGGATGTGACGTCGTGGCTGATGGCACACCCCGCGCGGCTCACGGACGAGGAGATGATGCACCAGCTGGTGGTGCTCATGGGCGCCGGCACCGAGCCCCAGCAGAACCTGATCTGCAACGGGTTGCGGCTGCTGCTGTCCGACGACCGGTTCGCCGGCGACCTGGCTGGGGGCAGTACGCCCGTCGAGGACGCGCTCGACGAGGTGCTGTGGACGGACCCGCCGATGGCGAACTACGCCATCCACTACCCGCTCCAAGACCTGGAACTGGACGGAACCCTGCTGCGCGAGGGGGAGCCCATCCTGATCAGCCTGGCAGCCGCCAACACCGACCCGGCCCTGGCCAGCGACCGGCGGGGCGGCAACCGCGCACACCTGGCATGGAGCGCGGGCCCGCACACCTGCCCGGCGAAGAGCCCCGCCCGGCTGACCGCCGCGGTCGCGGTGGAGAAACTCCTCGACCGGCTGCCGGACATGGAACTCGCCGTCGACGTAGGCCAGTTGGAGTGGCGGCAGGGCCCGTTCCACCGGGCTCTGGCCGCCTTGCCGGTGCGATTTCCCCCCATCACCGTGCCGGTCACCGCGGACAAGCCCTCCGGAACCGGCGGACCGGAGGCGAAGCCTGTTCCGCCGCCATCTGACGCAGGGGAAACACCCACGGCTGGCGCGCACGCCTCCCAGGCCCGGGACCGACGGCCCTGGTGGGAGCCCCTGGTCACGTGGTGGCGTGGGCAGTAGAGCAACAAGTGGGCAGGAGGCGACGCATCTCTGCTCAGGGACTGCTCGAACGGCGCGGCGCGACAACCGCGCTTCGCGGTCGGGAGGGTGGGCGACAGTCAGTCGGCCGGCTACCAGACGACGGGCAGTTCCAGCAGGCCACGGGTGCGGAACGATGGGTACCACCTCAGTTCGTCCGCGGGGACTGCAAGGCTGAGCGAGGGGAACCTTCGCAGGAGGGTGGTGAGGGCGATGCCCCCCTCCAGCCGCGCGAGGGGGGCGCCGAGGCAGTGGTGGATGCCGTGTCCGAAGTCCAGGTGGGGTCCGTTGCGAGAGGCGTTGAAGGTGTCGGGGTCCTCGAAGTACGCGCCATCGCGGTTGGCGGAGGTCAGGGAGAGCCATATCCGCTCGCCCGCCGGAATGACGACGCCGCCGATCCGTACCTCTTCGAGGGTGAAGCGGCGTGAGGCGAGCATGGAGGGCGAGTTCCAGCGGAGCGTTTCGTCCAGAGCCGCTTGCACGGGGAGGCGTCCCTCGCGGACGGCGCGTAGCTGCTCGGGGTGGGTGAGCAGGGCGAGGGTTGTGTTGCCGATGAGGTTGACGGCGTTGTCGTAGCCGGCGAACAGGATCAGAAAGACCATGGCGACCAGTTCGGGCTCGGTCAGCCGGTCGTGCTGATCGCGTGCCGCGATCATCCCGGACAGCAGGTCGTCCCCCGGGCGGGCGCGCTTGTCGGCGATGAGGCCGAGCAGGTACCGGTGCATGTGCCGCATGGCCTCGCGGGAGTCGAGCGCGGCATCCGGCTCCGGCGAGCGCAGGGTGTTGGTCCACGTCCGGAAATCCCTGCGCGCTTCGTCGGGGATGCCGAGGAGTTCGCAGATGACGGCCAGCGGCAGGGGTGCGGCCAGAGCGGTCATCACGTCCATGGGCGGCTTGGTGAAGCCGTCGAGGAGTTCATCGGTGCGGGACTGGATGCGTTCGCGCAGTCCCTCGACGCGCCGCTGGGTGAACGCCCGGGAGACCAGGCGCCGCAGACGGGTGTGGTCGGGTGGGTCGAGGTTGAGCAGGTGGTGGTCGAGTTCCGGTGGCATGGACGGGCCGTGGGCTCCACCGCTGCGGGCGTTGCGCTTGTCCAGGGACAGCCGGGGGTCGGCGAGTGCCGCGCGGACGTCCTCGTAGCGGGTGACCAGCCATACGGCGGCGCCGTCGGGTGTGGTCGTCCTGTGGACCGGGCCGGCCTTCCGCAGCAGGGTGTAGCCGGCGTGCGGGTCGGCCAGGAGCGCGTCGTCGAACACAGTGGGGTGCCCGGTCGGTCGGTGTCCGGTGCCGTTCACGGGGTGTCCACCAGGGCGTCCGGCTGGGACAGCGCCGCACGGACGATGGGGGACCGGTGGAAGGCGTCGGCGACCAGGGCCAGCCACGCGCCTTCCTCACGGAGGTCGCCCTCCGCTGGATCGTGGGGAGTGACGGTCTCCCGGCCCGGGGTTCCGGTGCCGCTCGCCCTCGCCTTCAGCGCGGCAGCGATCTGGGCAGCCTCGACCACCGCTTTGAGCCTGTCGCCCGTGAGGTTGCGTGCTTCACCGAGCTGCCGCGCGGTGTCGGCCACGTCGGGGTGGTAGTAGGGGCGCAGCGCGAGCTGGCCGTCCCGGATCTCGATGATCTGCCGGCCGAGCAGGAAGGTGACGTCTCGCGCCGCCCAGCGAGCCAGGCGGGAGGCCGGCGGGTAGAGCACGAGGTCGGGGAACTCGCGGGCGATGACGCTCCACAGCGGGTGGAGCCGCTGGTACGAGCGGTAGTCCATGACCCAGGTCCGGGCCCTGTCCCACCCCACACCCCAGGCCGGCATGGTGAAGCCGACCGCGAACAGGAAAGCCGACACGCTCGCGGACATGGGTGCCACCACGGAGTTGACGTAGTCCAGAGGGGAGGAGCCGAGGCGCTCCCAGACGAGCGAGACGAGCTTCGGGAGCGAGTATCCCAGGCCGAAGGCCGCGCCCACGGTGACGAAGCGCAGGCCGCGGCGCATCCAGGGCTTGTTGACGGCCTTGGCGTAGCGCCAGCACAGGCGGATCAGACCCACCATGCCGATCGTGAAGAGAAGCTTGTAGACGAGCAGGAACTCGGTGATGTAGGGCGTGTCCGCGTAGTGCACGTCGAAGTCGATCGGGTGCTCCGCATCATCCACCCGGCCCAGTGAGAAGAGCAGCGCCATGGCGATGATCGTGGCTCCCGCGTACCCGACGAGGATGCGGTGCCACAGCCGCACCGCGGACTGCGCGGTGGCCCAGCTGACCAGGAGGGCCAGGAAGGACACGTTGCAGATGGCCACGGAGGTGTAAATGATCAGCGTGGCGATGTTGGGTATGCCGAGCAGGGCGTCCACCCGCACGTAGATCGCGGGGGAGGCGAAGACGAAGGGTGCCGCGAAGGTCGCGATCGCCAGGCACAGCAGCCTGAGTTCTTTGTTGCGCCAGTCACGGGCGAGGTCTTTGAGCTTGTAGAAGAAGGCGCTCCAGGTGACGATCGCAAGGAAGCCGTACACGAGGGTGAACATCACGCGTTATTCCTTCGTGTGGAGCTGCGCTCAAGGGAGCGCTCCAGGTGTGTGACGAGATGGGCCACTTCCGGGGGGACGTCGGCAACCGCACGGTCCGTCACCGCGTTTGCGCGCATGGAGATCAGGGAGGCGATGAGTTCGGCTGCCCTCTCCTCCTGACTGGTGTACTGCGTCCGCCCCAGCACGACGCGGACGAGCTCGGGGTCGAGGGTGGGCATGAGGAGTCGGGAGACCTCGTCGTGCAGGGCGGGCGTGGCTTCGTGCCGGCAGAGCAGGTGACCGATCTCGTGCAGGATGATGTGCACTTGGTGGACCCGTGACGTGCGCTCCTGGTAGAGGATGTAGTCGACGTCGTCCGTGGCCACCCACAGCCCGCACGGGCTGCCCTCGCCGACCGGTAGGGGCATCGGCGCAAGGGAGATGGCGCGTCCCCGGGTTTCCTCCAGGCGGTCGCATAAGTCGTTGATGTCGAACGGGTCGGGAATCTGCAGTTGTTCGACGATCGCAGCGCAGTGCTTGCGGAGTTTGTGGTCGTTCATCTCCCCATCCCAGGGGTGGCTGTCAGGCTGCTGCCAGTGAGCGAAGATCATTACCGGGCCCCGGCCTCTCCTGCCATTCCGCTGGTTCCGGCCGGCGCTGCTGGTTCCGGATGGGCGGCAGAGCTGCCGGTGACAGCCGGACCGCGGGTCACTGAAGGGGTGTCCGACCAGGAGACCGACTGGATGAGCGGGGCGGCTCCATCCGCTGCCGGGCCCCGGTCCTGCCCAGGTGTTCAATCATGGGGACCAGCGCGCGCAAGGCGTCGTCGTCGAGAGAAGCGACGGCCCGCAGCGCGACTTCGCGTGCTCCAAGTCCCTTGAGCGAGCTGAGGAGTTCGAGATCGTCGTGGACGCGGGACGCGACGGCGTCGTCGAAGAAGTAGGCGGTGGGGACTCCGAAGAAGTCGGCAAGGGCCTGGAGTTGCTTGCCCGTCGGGTTGTCCTGCACTCCGGAGCGGAGTTGCCCGAGGTATCGCTCCGAGATCCCACCGGATGTGTCGCCTGCGGCCTCGGCCTTGGCGGTGACGGCGTCGGCCACTTCCTTGGTGCTGTACGGGCCGCGCCCCTGGGGGCGTACGTTCGCGAACAGATGGTTGAGTCTGTCCGACAGCGGTGCCGAAGTGGGCGCCGGTGCGTTGGGCGTCGACGGATCGGTGGCGACCTGGGGGCGGTGCTGTTCCTCGGGCCCGGACTCGAGGAAGTAGGTGACCGGAACGGCGTAGACGTTGGCCAGGGCGCGGAGGCTGTCGACTCCGGGGTTGGTGACGTGGCCGTTGCGGATGTTCAGGACCGTCTGGTGGCTGACCGTGGGGCCTCCGTGCTGCGCCGCGTACTCCCGGCTGAGCCTGGCGATCTCGTCGTATCGGTAGGGGCCGCGCCCCTGCGGGTGCACGTTCTCGATCAGCCAGTTGAGCCGGTCGGCAATGGTCGCCCGGCCGCTCGGGGTGTTCTCGCCCATCTCTGTGATCAACTCCTGCCCCTGGGGCGCTGGCGTCGTCGGGTGCCCGAGCCGCCCATTATCCACTCCACGAGATCGCGGGTCACCAGGACCTCCGCGCTCGAGGTCGCTTGACATGGTCGGTGCGGGCGCATCTAAGCTCCTGGATAGCTCATCCAGTTGGCTAGATGGGCGACCGTCGGCGACTTTCCTGCAGTCCTGGGCCGGACCACCCATCACTGTCAGTTTCGAGGCGGCGGTAAGGACCAGCGTATGCGGGGGAGAGGGCGACGCTGCGGCGGGGGACCGGTCAGCAACAGCGCGTTGGGCGAACGCGCTCGGGCGCAGCGTGGATGAGACCCCGGTCCAGCAACGAGCTCATCGCCTTCGGCCACGACCAGCCTCAGGAACAGGACACGTCATGATCAGCACTCCGGATGGCACCGAGGACGTCACATGCTGACCGTTCGTCACACCGTATCCGGCGGCGCCGCGTCCGCGTTATCCCGTTCCCCGGGGCGCGCAGGGTCTGTGCGTGGTCACGCCTCACCGGCTCAGGCGCCGACAGAATGAACACGACCGGCACCGACGTCCTCCCCCCGCTGTACCCGCATCCGACGATCGTGGTGCTGCCCGGCGGGGCCGCACACGCGGGCGGCCGGTTCATCACGGGCGCCGAGGACTGCCGGGACCCGCTGGACGCCGCGTGGGACCATGCTCACGAAGTGGCCGCTTGGTGCGGACGAGAGGTCCGGGTGAGCGTCGGACGCGCCAACGGCACCGTTGAGACCTATGCCCTCGGCCTCCACGGCGACGGGCCGCACCTCATCACCTTCCCCGTCCCGTCCCCTCCGGCACCCGGTCCCGGATGGCGCGAGAGCGTGGCCGACCGGCATGACGTTCCGGGGTACTACGCAGCCCGGGCCCGCGACTGGAAGACGGCGGCTCGGCTGTGCATGACCGCTGCTGAGCGCCGTCACCGCCTTCGCGCGCCCGGACCCAAGGCCGGACACGACCTCGACAACGCGGTCAGGGCATGGCTGAACTTCCGCGACGACCCCGAAGCGCTGGCCATGGGCTTCGAACTGGCCCACGTCCTCATCCGCCTTCAGCCCCACCAGCCCGGGCCCATCGCTTCCGTCCTCCGCCGCGTCACCCACCTCATCCGGCCAGGAGCGAGACCGTGACCACTCCCCGTACGGCTCTCAGCGACTCTCCAGCCCCCTTGCAGAGCCGGCGCTGCCAGACGGGCCGTCGGCAAGAACACGATCTATGGCTGGAGTACCAGGCGACCGTCCGTATAGGGGAGCGCCTTGGCGCGCGGCAGATGCACCAGGAACTCCTCGATCGCCGGAACTCCGTCCTCCCGCGGCACCTTCGCCTTGATGAGCTGGCCGGCCACCTCGATCTCGAGGATGCGCTGCGGGCCGTGGTCCCGGACGCCCCGAAGCCTGGCGGGAAATGTGTTGGGTCCAGGATCCGTGGCGACTTTGACGTATTCGGGCCGCACTCCGACCTGGACCTGGGTGGTGCTCTCCGGGATGTCCCACGCCAGGGCCAGGGTCCGGCCGCCCAGAGAGAAGTTCCCGGGGGCCCGGTCCACGGTCAGGAAGTTCATGGCCGGTGATCCGATGAAGTAGCCGACGTACGTTGACGAGGGGGCCTCGAAGAGCTGCTCCGGAGTGCCCTGCTGCATGGCCTGGCCATCCTTCATGACCAGCACTTCCTGCGCGAAGCTCATTGCTTCGTACTGGTCGTGGGTCACGTAGATCACGGTGGGCTGGAACTGCTCGGTGATCTCACGGATCTTGCGCCGCAGCGAGTGCTTGAGCTGCGGATCGATGACGGTCAGCGGCTCGTCCATCAGGACGGCCGCCACGTCGTCGCGGACCAGACCACGACCGAGCGAGATCAGCTGCTTGTCGTCGGCGGTGAGCCGCCGGGCGGGCTGCCTGAGCCGGTCATCCAGGTCCAGCGCCTCAGCGACCTGATGGACCTTGGCATCGATCCTCGCCTTGTCCCACTTGCGGCACTGCAGCGGGAAGGCGAGGTTCTCGTACACCGTCATCGAGTTGTAGATGACGGGAAACTGGAACACCTGGGCGATGTTGCGCGCCTTCGTGGGCAGAGCCGTGACGTCGGCGCCGTCGAACAGCACCTGGCCCCTGGATGGTTTGACCAGCCCGGACAGGATGTTCAACAGGGTCGTCTTGCCGCAACCCGACGGTCCGACCAGCGCGTAGGTCTTGGCGGCCTCGAATGTCAACTTGAGCGGCTTGAGAGCCCATTGCTCCTCGTCGGCACCCGGCGCGTAGCTGTGCCCGACGTCGACGATGTCCAGCTGCGCCATATCAACGCCCTTCCACTGAAGCGAGATCGTATGAAATGAGATCGCTCGAAGGCGGCCGCACGAGCGTCCCCTTCTGGTCGAAGGCGAACAACCGGTTGGGACGGAGCCGCAGTTTCACCAGGTCACCGAGGGCGATGTCATGGATGCCCTCGATCTGTACGACGAACGGGGTGTCGCCGACGGCCACGTGAACGAAGGTCTCGGAGCCGGAGATCTCCACGAAGGTGACCTCGCCCTCGACACCGGCGGAGGCCAGGCTGACGTCCGTTGCCCGGAGGCCGAACTGGTAGGCACCGTCGGACAGGTCGGCGAGATGCGCGGAGACGTGCGTGGCCTGGAAGCCGGCCACCGTGACCTGACCGCCCTCGATCCGGCCCGCGAAGATGTTCATGGGCGGGTCGTTGATGATGGACGCCACCGTGGTCGTCGCCGGGCGCTCGAAGACCTCCTGGGGAGTGCCGGTCTGGAGGATCTGTCCCTCGTGCATGACCAGCACCACGTCTCCGAGCATCATCGCCTCGGCGGGTTCGGTGGTCGTGTAGATCACTACCGTGTCGCCCTGGTCCGAGAAGAGGGTCTTGAACTCGTCGCGCAACTGTTCACGCAGCTTGTAGTCCAGGTTTGCCAGCGGCTCGTCGAGCAGGAGAATGCCCGTGCCGCGTGCCATGGCGCGAGCCACCGCGACGCGCTGCTGCTGGCCACCGGAGAGCTGAGACGGTTTGCGCCGCTCGAAGCCGGCCAGACCGACACTGGCCAGGCTCTGCCGGACACGTCGCTGAATCTCACCCCGTGACAGCCCGGCCCGCCGGAGCGGGAAGGCCACGTTGTCGAAGACGTTCAGATGCGGGTAGTTGATGAACTGCTGGTAGACCATGGCGGTATCGCGCCGCCAGACCGGCGTCTTCAGGAAGTCGGCACCTTCCCTGGTCAGGGAGCCGGAGTCCACCCCCTGCAGACCGGCGAGCACGCGCAGCAGCGTCGTCTTCCCGGCCATCGTCCTGCCGATGACGGTATGCAGCCGTCCCGGCAGAAAGGTCGCGGTCACGTTCTTGAGATGGTCGACGCCGTCGACGGACAGGCACAGATCAGTGGCGCTCAGGTTCATCGGACCGCTCCCGACAGGTTGCCTTTGGACAGATAGCGCTCCACCCACAGCGCGAGCAGGATCAGCGGGGCCACGCCGAACAGCGCGGCGGCGGACAGGGTCCACCAGGGCGGGACTGATGAGTTGAGGGCGACGACCGCCTGGGGCAGTGTCTGGACCTCGGTGAAGGTCAGCCTGAAGGCGAAGAAGAAGTCGTTCCAGCCGAACACCGCGCAGAACATCGCCGCCACGGTCAGCCCCGGCAGGGAGTTCGGCAGGATCGCCCGCACGAAGGTCTGGAACGGGCCGCATCCGTCGAGCATGGCCATCTCGTCGATCTCACGCGGGATGCCGTTGAAGAAGTCCACCATCACCCAGACCGCGATCGGCAGCAGCAGGGCGACCGTCACGATGACCAGGCCCAGGATGCTGTCCAGGAGGTTGACCTGCTGCAGGAGGAAGAAGAAAGGGATCACCAGGACGACGGGCGGCATGATCCGTTGTGACACGAAGAAGAAGACGATGTCGCTGTTCTTGATGAAGCCGAGCTTGAACCGGTAGCGGGACAACGCGTAGGCGGCCAGGGAGCCGAGGGCGAGGCTGATGGCCGAAGCGGCGATGGTGATGATGGCGCTGTTGAGGAAGGGATTGATGACATCGATCCCCCCGGCTCCACCGAAGATGTTGCGCCAGCCGGTGGAGGCGGGTTCGTACTGGACCCATGGGAGGTAAGTGGCGCCACCCTGGACCCCGTTGGCGTCCTTGAAGCTGGTCGTCATGGCCCAGAAGAACGGTCCGGCGACGAAGCAGGCCCAGAGTGCGATCACGGTGTACTTGAATACGGGATAAAGGCGCGAGCTCATGAGTCTCCCTTCAGCTTGAGGGCCCTGGTGAGCAAGGCGGCAACGACCGTAAGCGTGACGATCATCAGGACCAGGTAGGTCAGGGACATCGCCCCGCTGTACCCGGTCTGCTGATCCCTGAGCCCTTGGATGTAGAGGTAGTAACCCGGAGTCTCCGTGGAGGAGCCCGGCCCTCCGGAGGTCAGCACGTAGACGCTGTCGGAGAGCTTGGATGCCTCGATCAGCCGGATGATGACCGCCGCCACCGACACCGGCGCCATGAGCGGGAAGGTCACCTTCCAGAAGGTGCGCCACGTGTCGGCGCCGTCGATCGCGGCGGCCATGAACGGTTCCTTGGGGAGGCTCAACAGGCCGGCCAGCAGCAGCAGGAACATGAACGGGGTCCACTGCCAGACCTCGACGGTCATCAGTGCGGTCAGTGCGGGCCCGGACTCGGTGAGCCAAGGAATCTCGGTGAGGCCGAGCCTCCCGAGCAGGTCGTTCACCGGCCCCAGCGACTCGTGGAAGATCGTCTGCCAGATGGCGGCCATCACCACGGGAGTGGTCATCATGGGAACGAGGAACAGCACCCGCCAGAGTCGACGGCCGCGTACGTCACGCCACACCAGCAGGGCCATCCCGAACCCGATGACGTACTGGATCAGGACCGTGCCGCCCGCCAGCAGGATCAGGCGCATGATGGACGCCCAGAAACGGCTGTCGTGCAGCATCGTGACGTAGTTGGCCCCTCCCACGAAGTCCAACTGGGGGTTGCTGACGTTCCAGCCGGAGAAGCTGACACGAATGGTGAACAGGAGCGGGAAGATGATGATCAGCGCGAGCGTGAGCAGTCCCGGGAGCAGGAACATGCTCTTGTGCCGACGCAGGACGTCCATGGTTCTCCTTGCGGAAGTGCGGGGCGCCCCCCTGGGTGGCCGAGCGGCGGCCGGCCACCCAGGGAGCGTCCTGCGATCGGGTCAGGAGTAGTCGTAGTCCTCGAGCAGCACCACGTTGCGATAGGCCTTCTGGACCTTGTCCTTGCCGATCTGTTCGGTGATCTTGGACCATTCCTCGGCCACGTCGTCCAGCGCCCGCTGCGGATCCTTCTGGCCTGCCAGAGCAGCCGCGACGCCGTTCGCCAGTGCGGACATGTACCCGTTGACACCGGGTACGCGCAGGTCGAAGACGCGGTTGCTGCTCTTCTCCATGCCGGAGAGCGTCTGCACATACGACTTGGCGACGTCCTTGTCCCAGCCCTGCTTCTCCCAGAAGGCCGCATCGAAGTGGGACTCGCGGTACGGGTTGACACCGAAACGGCCGATGGTCAGGTCCAGGGCGGTGTTGGCCTCGTTGCTGAAGAAGCACAGGTAGTCGAAGGCCATCTGCTGGTTGGGCGCGGCCTTGGCCACCGCCGAGGTCCACCCCCACGTGAAGTAGGGAGCCTGGTTCGGCTTCTTGTCCCACTTCTCCGTCTGGCGGTTGTAGACCTCCTTGGATCCCGGCAACGGCGCCGCCTCGACCTTGTTGCGGATCTTGCTGTCCTGCTGCTGGGCCTGGATGAACGCGTCGTCCCACGAGTAGGACATCAGCGTCTGGCCTCCTCCGAACGAGAAGATCTCATCCCCGAGACCGAAGTTGGCGCCACCGGGTGCCCAGGTCTTCTCGGCCTTCACCATGTCTCCCAGGGCGCGTACGAAGCCGGGCGTGTTGATCAGCGGCTTCATGGTCTCGACGTCGAAGAAGAGACCACCCTTGACGTCCGGGTGCTTCACATAGGGCGCCGCACGGCTGATGAACGCGGAGAACGTCAGGTCGTCGCGCTTGGTCACCTCGGCACTGCCGAAATTGCGCTTGCCGTCACCGTCGAGGTCCTTGCCGCTGAAGAACGCGGCGACCTCCTGGTATTCGCTCCAGGTCTGGGGGACCCGCAGGTCCTTACCCGTCGCCTCCTTGTACGCGGCCTGGCGCTTCGGGTCCTTCAGGACATCCGTCCGGACCTTGAGGTAGTGCCGGTCACCGTCGACGGGGTACTGCACGACCTTCCGGTCCCAGGTCGCCACGTCCATATAGGCCTGCGTGACGTCCTTCATGCCCGGGGTGTCCAGATACTTCTTCGGCACGGGCGCCAGATAAGGAGCCATGTCGCCGATCCACAAGGAGGGGTAGAACATGACGTCGTACGCCGGCTGGCCCGCCTGCAGGGGCGTGAGGATCTTCTGGTGCAACTCCCCGAAGGGGACGTTGACCACCTCCACCTTGGCCCCGGTGATCTCCTCGAACTGCTTGGCATGCAGCTGGGTCGGCTCGCCGATGACGGGGACGGCGTGGCTGATGATCTTCAGTGTCTGACCCGAGTAGTCCTTGCGACTGATCGACTCGTAACTGCAGGGACCCGGGACGTCCTTCACCTTCGTCTTCGGGTAGTTCTTGCCGTACTTGCTGTAGCTGATATCCGAACCGGGCTTGAACAGCGCGGGCTTGTCGGGCTTGTTCTCGGCCTGGCTCTGACCGGTGCATCCGGTGGCGGCGAGGGCCGCGACGGCTGTGGCGGCGACCAGGCCTTTGTACGATCTGCTGCGCATGGGTCTGCTCCTTTCGGCGTCAGGGGATCAAGATCGCTCGGCCGCGCACGGCCCCGGCTGCCAGGTCGTCCAGCGCGTCCTGGAAGGAGGTGAGGGGGTACCGCTGGGTGTGCAGGCTGACCTTGCCCTGAGCGGCGAGGACCATCAGCTCGGAGAGGTCGTTGTAGGACCCCACGAGGTTGCCGATGAAGTTGATCTCAGTGGAGATGACGTCGATCGTCGGAACGTCGAGGTGTCCGCCGTAGCCGATGACGTAGTAGTTGCCGTTACGGCGCAGGCAGGCCACGCCCACCTCGACGGCACCCCCCTCGCCGACGAAGTCCAAGACCGCCTCCGCCCCGTGCCCTCCGGTGAGTTCCAGGACGCGTTCGGCCTCGGTCCCGTCCGCGAGAAGCGTGTGTTCGGCACCCAGCTCCTTGGCGAGGGCGAGGGCATCCGGGCTCCGGTCGATGACGATGATCTCGACCGGTGAAAGGGCCCGCAGCACCTGAATGCCGATGTGCCCGAGTCCACCGGCGCCGATCATCACGGCCCGGTCCCCTGGCCGCAGGACCCGGGCCGCCTTGGCGACAGCGTGATACGCCGTGAGCCCGGCATCGGCCAGGGCCGCCACGGAGGCCGGCTCGAGGGACCGGTCGAGTGCCACGACCGAGCGGGCGGTCGTCTTGAGGTACTCGGCGTAGCCGCCGTCGGTGTCGATCCCCGGGAAGGACGAGTTCATGCAGTGCACGTCGTCGCCGGCCCTGCAGGCACGGCACAGACCGCAGGTCACCAGCGGGTGCAGGATGACCGGGTCGCCGACGCCCACGTGCGTGACGGCCTCTCCCACCGCCTCCACCCAGCCGGCGTTCTCGTGGCCGATGGTGTAGGGCAGGGCGACCCCGCTCTTCTCACTCCACTGTCCTTCGAGGATGTGCAGATCGGTGCGGCAGACCCCCGCGCCACCGATCTTCACGATCACATCCAGCGGGCCGGTGATCTCCGGATCCGGCACATCGACGAGCACGGGCGGCTCGTCGTACTCGATGACCTGCACGGCTTTCATGGCGGCTCCTGCGAGTCGGCGGGTGGGTAGTGCGCCGATTACACAGCCCGCCGATCGCAGGTCGATGTCTCAGAAGCCGTCCGCGGATGTATCAATGTGATACACGCCATAGGCGCGGCGCCATCGAGCTGCTCCAATCACTCCACCGAGGGTTTGTGACGCGCGCCATACGGGAGTGTTAAATGCCCCGACGTGAACCTGGCAGCTCCCTGACAGCCGCCCGAGAGCTCTATCTGGAAGTCACCAAGGATCCGAGCGCCCGTCCGCTCGTGGTTGCCTCGTGGCAGCGCTCGATGGAATACGACGTGAAGTCGAGCTCCCTCGACGCTCCGTATCTGGAGAACCCCAATCTGGACAGCCCGCTCGCCAGGGCGGCGATACCGATCGTGAACAAGCTGCACGAGCAGCTCGCCGACGACCCGGTGTCCACGATGATCACCAACCGGAACGGCGTGGTGCTGTCCCGGGTGGTCTCCCACGAGGGTCTGACGACACGGCTCAACCGCGTGTACCTGGCCCCGGGCCACGTGTTCTCCGAGCGCTATGTGGGCACCAACGGCATCGGAACCGCGCTGGCCAGCGGCCGCCCGGTCATGATCTCCGGAAGTGAGCACTACGTCGAGGCGCTGCGGGACTTCCACTGCGCCGCCGTGCCGATCCTGCATCCCACCCGGCGCACGCTGCTGGGAGCCTTCAATCTGACCACGGGCCGTCAGGGCTCTGCCGGAATGCTCATGGCTCTGGCCCGCTCTGTCGCGGGCCAGATCGAGAGCGAGATCGCCGCGATCAGTTCGCGGCGGGAGCGGGCGCTGTTTCACGACTACATGGAGGCGTGCTCCTCCGTGCGCCCGGGGCCTGTCCTGGCCCTCAATCGCGATGTCGTCATGATGAACGAGCAGCTGAGTGCGGCCGTAGCCGGACCGGATCACTACGCGCTGCTCGACCATGCCCGGGAGATCGCCGACGACCCGCGGTTCGAAGGGACGCGGAGCATCGCCCTCCCCTCCGGCCGAGTCGCCGAACTCCGGGTCAGCCGCAGCCGGCGCGAGAACAGCGATGCGGGCGCGATCTTCCGAGTCCGGGTGATCGGACGTCCTCAGCCCGGACCGGTCGTCGCCGCTGGACCTGCACGATCGAGCCTGGGATTGGTGGGCTCCTCCCCACAATGGCTGCGCGCGGTCGCCGAGAGCGAAGCGGCGTTCATCGCCGGGTCCTGGCTTCATCTCGTGGGCGAAGCCGGTGTCGGCAAGTGCACGCTGGTCGAGGCCCTCCACCGGGCCCATGGGGCCGGGGGCCCGCTTGCGATGATGGAAGCGCCGCTGTCGGAGTCACCGCACGTCGCCGAGGTGTGGCTGCGCGAGGTCCGCGAGGTGCTGGCCGTGCCGTCGAACGTGGTCGTCCTGCGCGATGTCCACCTGCTGGGCGACCACCTGCGCCGACAGCTGAGGACCCTCCTGACGGACCTCGATCGGACGGCCACCGGGCAATTGGTCATGACGAGCCAGCCGTCCATGGTCGGTGCCGACGACCAGCTCGACGACGTGTGCGGCGCCTCGGTTGAGGTGCCGCCGCTGCGTCATCGCTATGGAGACATCGAGCACTTGGTCCGGTACTTCCTGCTCAAGTACCGGCCGAGCGGGGAGCGCGGCTGTTCCCCGGATGCCCTTGCGATGCTGCAGCGATGCCCCTGGCCGGAGAACGTCCGGCAGCTCGAGTCGGTGATCCGTGGCCTCGCACGGCGGCCTTCCGGCCGGACCATCCGAGTGGAGGATCTGCCGCCGGAATGCCGGGTGTCCTCGCACAAGGTCCTGACCACCATCGAAGCGCTGGAACGTGATGCCATTCTGCGGGGGCTGATGGACCGTAACTCCAACGTCCAGCGCACGGCACAGGATCTCGGGATCTCCCGCGCCACCATGTACCGCAAGATGCGACGTTACGGGATCGTCCCGTCGAGCCTCACCTAGACGAGTAGTTCCTTGTCCGAGCTGTTGCGCGGGTTTGATGTTGAATGCGCGCGTGGTCGGGCCAGCGTCGTGCCCTGGGGTGCTGCTGGAGGCCGACGTAGGGTGACTGATCCATGTCGAGTGCTGGCCTCCAGGCGTCCGTCAGTAAATGGAGGAGCTGTACATCCCGCCAAGCTGGCGGATCTTATCCAGCGGGTACGGGGTCTGCCTGCTCTGGCGCTGGAGCTCGCGGTTGAAGTCCGATATCACGGCGGTGATTGGCGCATGCCGGGCGATGATCGCTGCGGCCTCCTCTGGGATTCCTGTGGGGCGCTTGCCCTCTGCGTAGGCGCGCACCAGCGCGTAGCGTCCGTCCCGGTCCTCCCTCTGGTACCCGTACAGAGCGGTGACCAGCCAGTTCACCAGATACGTGGCGGTGTAGCAGCGGTCGTAGGCCTGATGCCGGTCGAAGAAGTCGGCCTCGTCCTGTGACAGCTCGAAGCGGGAGGAGATCGCGAGGCCGAAGTCCGCGAAGTAGAGGCGCCGACCGTCGGTAAGGATGTTCTCGAAGTGCGCGTCGAAGTGCAGGAGCCCCCGCGCGTTCATGAACGAGGTTCCAGCTTCCAGGTTCTTCTCCACCATGGCGCAGGCCCGGTCGGCGGCCTCGTCGCCTGCTTCGATCTGAGTGCCCAGCCACTGGTGCAGGTTCTGCGGGATGTACTCCAGGAACAGCGCGACGCTCGCCGAGGACTGCTGGAGAGCCTCGATCCGGCGGCGCACCTGCGATCCGCCGCCCCAGTAGGCAACAGCCCGTTCGACGTCGGCCAGTTCCTCGGGCAGGGGCGTCGAGTCGGGCAGCACCCTCCAGTGGTACATCAGGGGGAAGCCCTCGTCTTCCGCCGCGAGCACCCAGTTCGTCGTCATGGTGTGCACGGCGAGTTCTCTCCAGGCCCCGAAGCCCGGCCCGCCGATGGTGCCGATGCCGTACTGGCAGAAGACGGGCAGCTCGAACAGGTTCGCCGTGGACCGGACGTGCTCAGGTTGCCTCTCCAAGTCGGTGAGGGGCACCCGCTTCACGAAGACCGGGGTTCCGGCGACCTCCAGCAGGGCCGACTTCCCGCCGATGCCGGATCCGGTCGGCACGGCAGTGTCCACGAGCTCGCGCAGGGCGCGATCACTGCACAAGGCCAGGGATGTGGAGACGGCACTATGGGCAGTCAGACGCGCACCGCGCGACATGTCAGGGAACTTCACTCGGCCTCCACCTTGGTGCCGACCTCGATTCTGCAATGGCTACGCAGTCCCACCGAGCGCAACGACGTGTGGCTCTGCGGTTTGGCCTCCGGAGCGAGCAGAGGGCGTCCAAGATCCGTGTGTGACGACAGACCTGAACACCCTCCTGACCGCACTCTAGCCTCGGGCTTTCACGAGGGTCTTGTCCGGTCCTTGATCAAATAGGTGGAGAGTGCTCCTGACCTGGGAAGGGGCTTGTCGAAGGCTCTGTCCGCCGCAGGAAAGAAGGCACTCTCCAGGTGAAGAAGCGTATCGGGTCCTACCCGCGTGTCCGTGTCGAGGGCGGCGGTCATGGGGTGGTCACTCAGGCCGGGGCCGTGCTGCTGGTGGAGACGGTCCGCAAGACAGGGCTGGATCAGGCGATATCGGCGGCACTGGCGCCGTGGCGTAAAGCGCGGGCGGTGCACGATCCGGGCAAGATCCTGCTGGATGTGGCGCTCGTGGTCGCGCTCGGCGGGGACGGCCTCGCGGATGTGGGCATGCTGCGGGCGGAGCCGGGCGTGTTCGGGCCGGTGGCCTCCGACCCGACGGTCTCCCGGCTCATCGACACGCTGGCCGGGAGCGGACCGAAGGCGCTGGCGGCAATCCGCGCCGCGCGGGCCGAAGTGCGCGAGTATGTGTGGCAGTTGGCCGGTCCGTCGGCGCCGGATGCGGGCGGGCAGGTGATCGTGGACCTGGACGGGGTGCTGGTGAGCGCTCACTCCGAGAAGCAGGACGCCGCCGCGACCTGGAAGAAGACGTTCGGACACCACCCGATCATGGCCTTCGTCGACCACGGCAGCGGTGGCAGCGGGGAGCCGGTGGCGGGTCTGCTGCGGCCGGGCAACGCGGGGAGCAACACCGCTGCCGATCACATCGAAGCCGCCCAACTGGCGCTGGTCCAGCTGCCGAAGACCTACCGGCGCGGGCGGCGGACGCTGATCCGTACCGATTGCGGTGGCGGCACGCATGAGTTCGTGGCCTGGCTCATCAAGCGCGGGAGGTGGCTGTCGTACTCGGTCGGCATGACCATCACCGAGGCCATCCATCAGGCCGTCCTCAAGGTGCCGGCCTCCACGTGGACGCCCGCGATCGAGCCGGGCGGCGGTATCCGCGACGGCGCCTGGGCCGCCGAGCTCGACGGCGACTGCCTCAAGGGCTGGCCCAAGGGGATGCGGCTAATCGTCCGGAAGGAACGACCGCACCCCGGTGCCCAGTTGCGCTTCACCGATGCCGACGGGATGCGGCTGACCGCGTTTGCCACCAACACCACCGGTGTCCCGATCGCCGCCCTCGAGTTGCGACACCGCCAACGCGCCGGGGCCGAAGACCGCATCCGTGCCGCCCGCGCCACCGGCCTGCGCAACCTCCCCCTCCACGGGACCGCGCAGAACCAGATCTGGCTGGAGATCGTCCAGATCGCCCTCGAGCTGCTGGCCTGGATGCCGATGCTCGCCCTGACCGGCACCGCCCGGCTGTGGGAACCCCGCCGACTGCGGCTCCGGCTGTTCTCCGCCGCCGCCCAGCTGGTCACCACCGCCCGCCGCCGGCACCTGAGATTCACCCGCCACTGGCCCTGGACAACCGTGATCACCAGCGCGATCCAGCGGCTGCAGGCCCTGCCGAACCCCGGCTGACCAGCGACAACGACCTGTCCCTGCGAGCAGCACCACTTCACCGGAGCCGTGGACCCGGCGCCCACCCGGCGCGACGCCGGGCCATCGGCCTGCTCGCGCGCCGAAAACAGCACCGAGGAACAGGAAAGAACGGCCATCGGCAAGCTGACAGCCCATCACGCAAGATCTAGGCTAGGTGAAGATCGACGACGATATTGGAGGAACCCGGCGCCTCGGTAGACCCCCGCTGCTCAGTGACTCCGAACTCGTCTGTGACGGCTACTGCGCGTCCCACTCCCGGTTGGCGGCGATGCTCGAAGTCGACGCCGATACCTGGTCGCCTCGCGTGGTGGCATCCTGTTCGTCACGGACAAGGGATTCCGCGTGCAGGCCGTTCGAGGAGGACGTCGTCACGCAGGGCATCGAGCTGCTGCGGCCGTCGCTCAAGCGGGAGAAGAAGCGCTACGGAGAGCCGATGCTCAAGAAGGTCCGCCAGCTGATCGAGTCGGTCAACGACACCCTCAAACGGCAGCTTGACCTGGAGCGACACGGCGGACGGACCTTCGAGGGCGTGGTCGTCCGAGTGACCCAGCGTGTGCTCGCGATCGCCGTCGGCATCTGGCACAACAATCTGACCGGCGCAGCAGTCACCCGCTCACTGATCGCCTATGACCACTGATCACGTCGGAACTACTCGTCTAGCACAGGGTCTGGATTCGTGCGGTCGCGGTCGCCACAGCCACCGGCCTGTCGTCGGGGCCGATGAGCTCACCGGCGAGAAAGCAGACGTCCTTGCCGCGCTGCACGATCCGTCCGAGCCCCAGAAGCCGTCCGGGGCGGGCGGGACGGAGGAACTGAACATGGAGATCGAGCGTCGGCGCAAACTGGTCTTCCGGCAACGTCGCGACCAGCGCCGGACCCAGGGTGTCGTCGAGCATCGCGGCCAGGAACCCGCCCTGGATCACGCCGACAGGGTTCGCGAACTGATCGCCTGCCTGGAACGCCACCTCGATCGTCCCCTGCTCCGGATCCACGCCGACCAGTTCCCAGCCGAGGAGCAGCGCTGCAGATGGCGGTGGGACCCGCCCCGCCTGCACATCCCAGAACAACCCACGCCTTTGCGTATCCGTCTCCATGAGCCACATTGAACAGGTCGCCACTGACAACCTGTGAGCCGGTTGGAGTTCAGGGCAGGGTGAGAATTCGGGGGCCGTCTTCGGTGACGGCGATGGTGTGTTCGATGTGGGCGGCTCGGCTGCCGTCGTTCGTGCGCAGGGTCCATCCGTCGGGGTCGGTGCGGTAGTCGTTGCGCCCTCCGGCCATGAGCATGGGTTCGATGGCGAGGGTGAGGCCGTGGCGCAGGGGGAAGCCGCGGCCGGGTCGTCCGTGATTGGGGACGTGGGGGTCTTCGTGCATCTGGCGGCCGATCCCGTGGCCGCCGAAGTCGACCGGCATGCCGCAGTCCATGTTGCGGGCGACCGTGCTGATGGCATGAGAGATGTCTCCGATGCGGTGGCCGACGGTGGCTGCGGCGATGCCTGCGTCCAGGGCTTGCTGGGCGGCGGCGATGAGTTCGAGGTCGGCGGGGCGGGGGGTGCCGACGGTGAAGCTGATCGCAGCGTCGCCGGTCCAGCCGTCGAGTTCGGCTCCGCAGTCGATGCTGACCAGGTCGCCGTCACGCAGGCGGTAGCCGTCGGGGATGCCGTGCACAACGGCGTCGTTGACGGAGGCGCAGATCACGGCGGGGAAGGGGATGGGGGCGAAGGAGGGCTGGTAGCCCAGGAACGGAGAGCGCGCTCCGGCCTTGGTCAGAACGGTGCGGGCGGCTTCGTCGAGCTCGCGCAGGCGAACTCCCACGGCTGCCGCTTCGCGGACGGCTGCCAGCGCGTGGGCCACGACGCGTCCTGCTTCACGTATCGCCTCCAGTGCCGTGTCGGTCTTGATCTCCACCATGTGTCGTGACTCCCTGCGAGCTGGTGCTTGCCAATACTTATACCGGTATTAGTATCACGGGCATGGTGAGAACTCCTTTGAGCCCGCAAGAGCGCCAGCGCGGAGAGCGCTTCGGGGCACTCCTCCGCCAAGCCCGCGGTGACCGCAGCATGGTGGACGTTGCGGCAGCGGCCGGGCTGTCCGCGGAGACGCTCCGCAAGATCGAAACCGGCCGGGCCCCGACCCCGGCCTTCTTCACCGTGGCTGCCCTGGCCCACGCGCTGGAACTGTCACTGGATGACCTGGCTGCTGCCTGCGCGGGGGATGCCGACCGCGGCGGGCAGGCGGCGTGATCGTAAGGGGAGCCCATCTGTCGATCGACGCCATGGGCCACGGCGCGGTTGTCCGTGCGGGCCTCGAGGCCAAGGTGTCCGCCCGGGTGCGGGATGCAGGGTTGCGGGAAGCGGCATGCAGGGCCCCGTGAAAACCTTGAACGGGCTTGTCAGGCCAGGGGATGGAGGCTGGCCCAATCCTGTCGCTGCCGCGACGCGGCGTCCCCTCGTCGGTGAGCGGGCGGCGCATCTGCGCGAGTAGCGGGAGGAAGTGTCGGACTCGGACATGATCAGTCCCCGGAGCGTCAACGGACTGATACTTTGGGTTTCATATGAGTGACGCATGAGGCGGTATGAGCCACTGGGGACGTGGATCCGGACTCACACCCAGAGCGCCCGACCTAGGACGGCAGCATGGACCGGCATGAGCTCGACAAACTCTGTGATCAGATGCTCGAGCGGTTCAGCCTGCCGCGGTCAGCCACGTATCAGGACGCCTGTCGTCGGGTGTGCGAGGTGATGAGCGACCTCCTCAACGCCTGCGTCGAGGTCAAGTTCGTCCGCATGCGCAGTAGCGGGCTCAGCGGGGCGACCATACGGCTCCGCGACGGATCGTATGCCGTCCTGTGCGCGAGCTCTCGGTCCTGGTACCACCGCCTTGGAATCCTGCTCCACGAGCTCGCGCACGTGGTCCTCGGGCATGAGGGCATCGGCCCGGCGCACCAGGAGAATCTCCGCCAGTCGGATCTGCCCAGCAAGATGCTGCGCATGATCGCAGCCCGAACCACGCTCGCCGAAGAACAGGAACGCGACGCCGAAGCATTCGCCGACAGGCTCCTGTGTCTGCTGACTGAGCGTCAGGACTTTGAGGAGGCCGAACTCAGGTCGTCGGAGGTGGCGCCGCAGGTCATGCGGGCCGCCGAAGTCTGGGGTTCCGGATCGAAGAAGTCAAAGCCGTCCGACCCGTCGGAATGAAGGGCCCCTGGCTATCAGCTTCGGCCGCCGCGCGATCCGTTTCCGGGACCCCTCATCGAGCTCAACCAGCCGGACACGCCCGGGAATGAGGAGTGAGGATTGGGCATTCGGAGTGCCGGCCGCCGTGCCATGCGGTCGGTGTGCACATTCTCACGGTGTACGGGAAGAACGACTCCCGAGGAAACTCCGTGATCTTTAACATCGTTTTCCTCAGTGTTGCCACCGTGTGGACGTTTGCGTTCGCTCACAAGTTCCGGCAATTACGCGCCCATCACGGCAGTCCCAGACTGTTGGTCATGTGTGCAGCCGTGTTCTTTCCTGCCGTGGCCACATGGCTGGCCGTACCCGCGACCCAGCAGGTGATCAACCGGGTGACCGGCTGGCCCAATGTCTCCATCCTGCTGGTGGCCAGCCATTTCACCGCGATTTCCGCATCCTGGCTGACGCTGGGCTTGTTCGTGCGCCATTCGGCCGATATGGCATGGAAGTGGGCGCGTTGGGTCATAGCCGCCTACGCCTTGGACATTGTCGCCATGGCCGTCCTGTTCAGTTTGTCGAACGTCCCCGTAGAGCGTGTGCACAACGATTTCGCCGTCACCTATGTGCCGCATCAGCTCACGGTCTTCGCCTTCTACATGGTTTATCTCCTGCCGGCAGCGGCCGGGACTCTCATCTTGGCCTACTGGTGCCTGACTTGGGCGAAGATGGACGACTACGCGCAATTTCCGCGGCTGCGCCGCAGGTTACGCCTTCTCGGCTTGGCGGGCGCCTCGCTCAATGTCTACATGGTGTTGATGGTGGTCAATGTCATCGCGGTGAGATTCGATCTCTACGACTCGGGACCCCAGATCAAGGCGCTCGCACTGACGGTCCCTACGGTGAGCGCTCTGTCGCTGTTCTCGGCGGCGGTGGGGACTTCGTCGCTCCGTGCCTGGCTGAGCCGGTGGCGGGACTTCTTCACCCTGAGGTACCTGCACCGCGCGCTTCGGCCCGTGTCCCCGGGCAGCGTCATGGTCATCAACCGGCAGAGGCTGGATCCGTATCATCGCGTGCGCCGGATCGTGATCGAACTCAATGACTGGCGGTTGATTCTCAAGCCCCTCTTCGATCCCGCGGTATACGGGGCTGCCGATCGATGGGGCCGGGAATCCGGCCTGACGGGCGAGAGGCTCACAGCTGCTGTCGAAGCGGCCCAACTCCGCGCTGCTCTCCGGGCGTGGCAACGGGGAGAGCGAAGCTTGGAGAGTGCCGAGGCGCATCCCGACGATGAGCAGATCCTGGACGCCAGCAGCATCGAAGCCGAAGTCGACTGGTGGCTTCGGGTGGCCCGCGCGTACAAGAGGGCCACCGAGCGGTCTTCGCTCTCGGGAGGGGTGATCCGACCGCACCGACCAGTGCCGTTGTCCTCAGGGGAGGAAGGAGGCGGCTGACCTCCCCGTCAATATGGGGTTGATTATTGCCGAGTTCATACCGCAGTAGTGATAGGTAATGACCTTATGCCACGGGAGTATGCTAGTCTCCGGGTGCTTTGGGCCGACAGCAGCGGCTTCCGCGTGACTGGTCGGCCGCGGGGTTGGCGCACCCGGTTCGGTGATCGCTGTGGAGGTGCCGCTATGGCGAGGGGGCCGTGCCGGTCGTTTGCGGCCGTGCTGGATGATCTGTGCCTGCACCCCGTGAATCGTTCCCAGCGTTACACCAACGCTCAGCTGGCTCAGTTCGTCGTCGCCAACGGCGGCGACATCACCGAGGGTTACATCTGCCTCCTGCGCAAGGGCCGCCGGGCCAACCCCACGCTGCAGACTGTCCAGGACCTGGCCGCCGCGCTCGAGGTGAGTCCGGCCGTCTTCGTCGGAGGACGCGAGGAACGTCTCGGTGACGAGCAGCCGCGCCGGTCGTTCCCTGACAAGCTGCGCCGCCTGTTCCGCGTGGCCCACCCTTCGGACCGGGGCCCGTACACCCCCGAGGAGGTCGCACGTTCCATCAGCAGCGACGGTCGGTACGGATCGATCTCCTCCAGTTACATCCGCGAACTGCTCAACCCGCCGCCGCAGCCGCTGCCCAACCCCCGGCTGAAGCATTTGCTGGGGCTGGCCGACCACTTCAATCTGGCCGACGACGACGGGCCGCAGGCGGTCTACTTCCTCGATGACCACCTGGCGGCCAGGATCGATGCGGAGCTCGACGACTACGCGGCCTTGAGGGACGCCGGAGTCCTGGAGTTCGTCACCAGGATGGCTGAATACGCACCGCAGTGGAGCCCGCACAGGCGCCGCCAGGCCATCGACAGCATCTCGCACGCCCTCGAGTCCGGAGACAGCACCTGGAGGTTTCCGTGCAAGAAGGGCGATGCTCAATGAATGCGAGCGTGGTTCAGCCAATTGGCGATTCCGTGCAAGTGGGCGGGCGGATGATCCCGAGTCCTCCGTCGCGCCGTAATCCGAGGCCGTCGCCGAGCCCGTAACCGACAGCGGTTTCTGCCTGCTTGCGAGTGAATGATGGAACTCCGCTCTCGCGCCGACCATGTCCAGTTGATCACGCCCACTATGGTTGGCTCTCGTGCTGCTGAGCTGTGCGTTTGTGAACCTCAAGCCCGGTGTCGGAAAGACGACCAGTGCCGTCTGGCTGGCCCATGCGCTACACGAGTCGGGGTATTCACCGCTGCTGGTTGACGGCGATCCAGCCGCTTCCGCGCTGCGGTGGAGCGAATTGGCCGACGGCTTCCCGTTTCCCGTCATCGCCCTGCCGGTGGGGGACGTACACCGTCGTGTGAACGACTTCCTCGGCAGACGGCAGGCCGTCGTACTCGACGCGCCGCAGTTGGAGGACCATCCTCGTATCGCCCGCAGCATCATGAGGTACGCGAGCGAGTGGATCGTGCCGGTGACCCCCGCTCCCATCGAACTGGACCGGATGGCCCCCATCCGCGGTGAGATGGGCGACGTGCAGTCCTTGCGCGCCGAGCCGGCCCGTACCGCAGTCCTGCTGAACAGAACCAATCGTCCCGACGCCACGCGCACCGGCCCCGATGCCGACGCTCGCGAGGCGCTCACCGAGTGGGGCTTCGAGGTGCTGGACACCCAGATCGCGCGGCTCGACTTGTACGCCCAGTCGTTCGGGAGCCCGGTCCAGGTCAAGGGCTCGGCGTACATGGACCTCGCCGAAGAACTCATCAAGCGTCAGGAAGCGGCATGAACCAGCGCAAGAACAGGTACCGCGCGGCATTGGAGCGCGGACAGGACACCGCCGCGCCCCGGGCTGCCAAGGTCACCACGCTGCACAGCAGATACGTCCGGGTGACCATCGAGGTGGACCCGGACCTGCAGCGACACGTGACGCGATGGGCGGGCCCGCCGGTCTCCGCGCTTGTGCTCGCCGGCACGACCGTCCTGCGCACCCTGGCCGACACCGCCGCCAGGGTGCCCCAATCCGTCGGCGGCGCCCGTCGTACGGAGTAGCCGACGAAGGCGCCCGCCCCGGGACGCGCCCTCGTCGGCCCGCCCGCCCCGGGACGGGCGCCTTCGTCGGCGAGATCAGGCGGCGACGGGTGCGCCTTGGGCGGGTGGCGGTCCCTGACGGGCCAGCATGGTCCGGTCGATTCCCGGGCCTTCGCTGCCGGTGCGGATCACCCAGTGGTCCCCTCGCCTTGTAGAAGGACCAGCCGAAGGCCGACACGTAGAAGGCGCGCACACGCTCCACGTCACTGGCGTGGAGCTCGCAGTGGATCAGCTCGGGGTGTCGTCCTCCTCCACGGGAGGCATGAAGGCGCGCAGCCACCGCTCCGTCTGGGCGACGTGAGCCTGTGCGGCACCGGCGGCGCCGACGGGGTCGCGGTCGGCGATGGCGGTGGCCAGGATGCGGTGGTCCTCGTCGCTCTTGCGGCGCAGCTCGGGCCCCGCGGGGAGGGTGAAGACCTGGTACTTGCGCGAGCGGGCGCGGAAGACCGACAGCAGGGAGGCCAGGGTGGGGTTACCGCCGGCCAGGGCGATCTCCGCGTGGAAGCGGTGGTCGAGCTCGGAGGCCTTGGTGGGGTCGTCGGTGGCCTCCATGGCCTCGATGAGCGAGGAGAGCGTCCGCACCGTCTCCGGCGTGCAGCGCGCCGCGGCCTGGGCCGCGACGTGTGCTTCGAGCACGCGCCGGATCTCGTAGACCTCCAGCAGGCCGGGCAGCGGCAGGAGTTCGAGGGTCAGCGAGAGGCTGCCGATGATGTCCTCGGGCCTGAGCGGGGAGACGTACGTGCCGGAGCCGTGCCGCGGCTCTATGACGCCCAGGGCGGCGAGCATCCGCACGGCCTCGCGCAACGACCCCCGCGAGACGCCCAGTTCCTCGCAGAGCTCGCCTTCCGGAGGCATGCGTTCGCCCGCGCCGAGACGCCCCGTCGCGATCATGTGCCGTAGGCCGTGGAACGCCTTGTCGACTGCGGACATCCGACTCCTCCCGTGATGGGACCGGCGACACCGCCGACCCTCGATTCACTGTAGCGAGTCATCAGATGTCTTGTGCGGGTCGCTGGCAATTCATCTGATGACTTCTCCCTGCAGGACCCTTGCTTGCCCGGAAAGAGCCGTGCCAGGATGCCGAGTCATCATACGTGTCATGGTCCGCGGTCTGATGTCCCGCAGGACATTCAGGTCCGGCAGATGTGGAGTCATGTGAGCGAGACCGAGGTCACCACCGCGCCGCGCCCCCTGCTGCTGGCCGACGGACGGGCCGCCGCCCGTGCATGGTCGCTGGACCCCGCCCTGAGGCACCTGAACCACGGTTCATTCGGGGCGGTTCCCCTGGTGGCACAGGAGCGGCAGAACCAACTGCGCGCGGAGATGGAACGCTCCCCGGTGGTGTGGTTTCCGGCGCTGCCGCAGCGGATCGCCGACACCCGGGTCGAGCTAGCGGATTTCCTCCGGGTCGCCCCCGAGGACCTTGTCCTCGTGCCGAACGCGAGCGCCTGCGCCAGTGTCGTGTACGCCGGCCTGACCCGCCGCCACGGCGGGGAGATCGTCGTCACCGACCACGGCTACGGGGCCGTGACCATGGGCGCCGAGCGGCTGGCGCGCCGCTGGGGCGGCCGGGTCCGCACCGCCCGGGTACCGCTGGACGCGGACGAGGAGCAGGCGTACGAGGCACTGGCCGCCGAGATCGGCGAGGCGACGGACCTCATCGTGCTGGACCAGATCACTTCGGCGACCGCCCGCCGGATGCCGGTGCAGCGGATCGGCGCGGAGGCGCAGCGGCGCGGCATCCCGCTGCTCCTGGACGGCGCGCACGCCCCCGGTCTGATCGCCGCGCCGCTCGCCGGCGTGACGTGCGACTTCTGGGTCGGCAACCTGCACAAGTGGGGTTGCGCACCGCGCGGCACCGCGGCGCTGGTCGCCCGCGGCCCGCTGCGTGAGCAGCTCCACCCTCTGATCGACTCGTGGGGTGCGGCCGATCCGTACCCCGACCGCTTCGACCAGCAGGGCACGGTGGACGCCACTGCCTATCTGGCGGCGCCGACGGCGCTCGCCTTCATCGACAGCACCTGGGGCTGGCAGACCGCCCGCCGCTACATGGACGACCTGGCCGACTACGCCGAGCGGGTCGTCGGCGCCGCGTTCGCCGAACTGACCGGTGTCAGCAGCACCGTCGACGTGGGCATGCCGGTCCCCGGCATGCGGCTGGTGCGGCTGCCCGCGGGCCTCGCCGCCAGCCGCGTCGAGGCCGACGCGCTGCGCGACCGGGCTGCCCGGGAGCTGGGAGTGGAGGCGGCGTTCACCAGCTTCGGCGGCGCCGGCTATCTGCGGCTGTCCGCACATGTCTACAACACCCCCGCAGATTACGAGTACTTCGCCGAGGCCTGCGTCCCTGTCCTCGGCGAGTGGGCCCGCACAGCCCGCGAGCAGCACAGCGCGCCGTAGCGGCGCACCACCGTAAGCCCCGTCCCCGAAGCTGCTGCCGGCGCGGCCGTCAGCCAAGGAAATCCAAGGAATCCAAGGAAAGAGGTCAGCGCTATGAGGAGAAGGACGGCAGCTCTCGCCCTCGGTACAGCCGCCGCGATGGTCCTGACCGGCTGTTCCGCCATGAACCCCGGTGACAGCACAGTCACCCTCACCATGGTCGAGAGCCTGACGAACCCCGCCCGCACGGATCTGCTCAAGAAGCTCATAGCGGACTTCGAGCAGCAGAACTCCAAGATCAAGGTCAATCTGATCTCGCCGCCCACCGAGCAGGCCGACCAGAAGATCCAGCAGATGCTCCAGTCCGGCAGCGGCGTGGACGCCCTGGAGGTGCGGGACATCACCGTGGGCCCGTGGTCGAACAACGGCTGGCTCTACGACATGAAGAAGGACCTCAAGGGCTGGAAGGGCTGGCAGGCCATGACGGAGAACGCCGTCAACGCCTCCGAGGACGCCAAGGGCAGGACCTACTTCGTCCCGTACGGCTTCTACGGGCTGAGCCTGTTCTACCGCACCGACCTGATCAAGGAGGCCGGTTTCAGCAAGCCGCCCGCCTCCTGGGACGAGCTGCTGGAGCAGGCCTCCGCCATCCACGACCCGGCGAAGCGCCGGTATGGCTACGCCTTCCGCGGCGGGGCCAACGCCAACAGCAACGCCACCGCCGTCATCGAGGCGTACGTCGCAGACAAGGTCGACCCCGCCAACGGCTACAAGCTCAAGAACGGCAGCACGATCTTCTCCGCGCCCGAGGCCCAGGAAGCCCTCGAGACATACCTCAAGCTCTTCAAGCAGGCATCCCCCAAGTCATCCGTCTCCTGGGGCTACCCGGAGATGGTCGAGGGCTTCTCCAACGGCTCCACGGCCTTTCTGCTGCAGGATCCTGAAGTGATCGCCACGGTCTCGGAGTCCAAGGCGGTCTCGAAGGACCAGTGGGACACCGCCCCGCTGGTGGCCGGGCCCGGCGGCAAGACCGTCCAGCCGCTGGCCACCGCCGGGTGGGGTGTCGCGGACGGCAGCGAGCACAAGGCCGAGGCCGTCAAGCTGGTCGAGTTCCTCTCCCAGGGCGAGGCGTCGACGACCTTCACCAAGGAGAACAGCCTGGTGCCGATCCTCAAGTCGGCGATCGACGACCCGTTCTACAAGACCGGCCCCTGGTCCAGCTACGTCACCATGACCGAGCACCCGGAGACGTACCTCAACGTCAGGCAGCCGCGCGGCGTCGCCTGGTGGACCGAGTGGGAGCAGAAGGCCGACGCCGACGTGCAGAAGCTTGTGCTCGGCAAGATGACGCCCAAGGAACTGCTGGCCGCCTGGGACGCGTACTGGACCGAGAAGTGGCAGCAGGAGAAGAAGTAGGCATGCCCGCCGCGTCCGCGACGACGAAGACGCAGAAGACGAAGACGACAGAACCGAGGACGGGGCGCCCCTCCCGCAAGGGGGGCGCCCCGCCCGCCCGCGGCGCAGCACCGGGCCGCCGCAGGCCGGAGTTCACCGCCCGCCGCGGACTGCTCATTGCCGCCTTCATGGCGCCGGCCGCGGTCTTCGTGGCGGTCTTCACGTACTACCCGATGGTCGCGGGCAGCCAGATGGCCTTCCGTAACTGGAAGTTGACGGATCTGACCGATACCTCCTGGGTGGGCCTGAAGAACTTCCGCGAGGTCTTCACCGACCCCGCCTGGGGCACCGTTCTGGGCAACACCGCCGTCTGGGTCTTCGGGTCGATCGTGCCCCAGCTGGTGATCGGCTTCGCGCTCGCCCTGTGGCTGCGCCGCCGGTTCCGCTTCCGCGGCCTCTACCAGGCGCTGGTCTTCTTTCCCTGGGCGATCTCGGGCTTCCTCATCGGCATCCTCTTCCGCTGGCTGTTCAACAGTGAGTTCGGCGTCGTCAACGACCTGCTGCAGAAGGCCGGGCTGATCGACGAGCCGATCGCCTGGCTGGCCGATCCACAGACGGCGATGATCGCCGTGGTGATCGCCAACATCTGGTACGGCGTCACCTTCTTCGCGATCATGCTCCTGGCCGCGCTGCAGTCGATCCCCGACGAGCTGTACGAGGCGGCGGCGCTGGACGGCGCCGGCAAGGTGCGCACGCTCTTTCAGATCACCATCCCGTACATCCGGATCACGCTGGTGCTCACCGTGCTGCTGCGGGTCATCTGGATCTTCAACTTCCCCGACCTGATCTTCGGCATGACGGGCGGCGGGCCGAACAACGAGACGCACATCGTGACCACCTGGATGATCAAGATCACCCAGCAGGGCGACTATGGCAGGGCCTCCGCGCTGGGCCTTCTCGTGGTCGCCACGCTGCTGGTGTTCGCGGTGTTCTTCCTCCTGGCCACGCGCCAGAAGCGAGGGGTGAGGTCGTGATCGGCAAGGAGACCGCGGCCGGCCGGGCCACCAGGTTCGCCTTCCTGGGGCTGTGGCTGGTCTTCACCGGCTTCCCGCTCTACTGGATCACCGTCACGTCGCTCAAGGCGCCCGGCGACATCTTCGCCTTCCCGATCGCCTACTGGCCCGAGCACGTCTCGCTGGAGAACTACAGCGGGCTGTTCGGCAAGGCGGACTTCGGGGTCTACCTCGCCAACAGCCTCATCGTCGCGACCGTCGCGGGCGCGGCGGCCACGGCGATCTCGATGCTGTCGGCGTACGTCCTGGCGCGCTTCGAGTTCCGCACGAAGTCCGCGCTGCTGATGGCCGCCCTGGTCACCCAGATGATCCCCGCCTTCATTGCGCTGGGCCCGCTGTACCTGCTCATGACCGATCTCAAGCTGGTCGACAACCGTCTCGGGCTCGTCCTCGTCTACATCGCCGTGTGCATCCCCTTCTGCACGGTGATGCTCCGCGGCTTCTTCGAGAACATCCCGGACGCACTGGAGGAGGCCGCCATGATCGACGGCCTGTCCCGGTTCGGGGCGCTGTTCCGGGTGCTGCTGCCGGTGATGCGTCCCGGAATCGTCGCCGCGTTCATCTTCAACTTCGTCAACTGCTGGAACGAGCTGTTCCTGTCGGTGACGCTGATGAACAGCGACGGCAACAAGACCATCCCCACGGCCCTGAACGGGTTCATCTCCAGCTTCAACATCGACTGGGGCTCGATGTCCGCGGCGGCCGTGCTCACTATCCTGCCCACGATGGTGCTGTTCGCCTTCGCCAGTCGCCACATCGTCCAGGGGCTCACCTCCGGCGCGGTGAAGGGCTGAGGGGAGGTCAGGCGCCCGCTCCAGCCTCGCGAGCTGTGCGACGGAGAGCCTCGGTCGGCCGTCGGAGCGCGGCCGCGCAGAAGGAGCGTGCGGCTAACGCGCGCTCCTGGCTCTGGCGATGATGCCGTCGAGCGCGCGCGCCCGTGCGTGCAGACGAACGCGCAGGCCGTCCGCCACCGCCTCAAGGCGACGGCCAGTTTCTGAGCAGGACGTCGAGGGCGTCCAGAACTCTGTCCCAGGAGGTGTCCACGCCGCGCGCGTGCTGGAATGCCTCCGCCGTCTCCAGACTGACGTACCCGTACAGCGTGCTGTGCAGCAGCCGCACCGCATGGGTCTGCTCAGCCTCGGGCAGCTCATAGCCCCGCAAGATCGCTCGAGTCATCTCGGCATGCCGGCCCGCCGCACTGGCAGCCGCCGTCTCCGGATCGAGCCTGAACTGCGTCGCCGCGTACCGGCCAGGATGCTCCTTCGCATAGACCCGGTAGGCGTTGGCGAAGGCCACCAGCGCGTCCTTGCCCGCACGCCCGGCCAGCTCGAGAGCGACCTTGTCGGCGAGCTCCGCCAGGGCCAGCACCGCCACCCTTGCCTTCAGGTCGTGCACGTTCTTGATGTGGGCGTACAGGTTGGCGTCCTTCACGCCGAATCCACGCGCGAGAGCCGAGACGGTCACGTTGTCGAAGCCGACCTCGTCGGCCAGGTCCGCTGCCGCCCGCGTGAGACGGTCCACGGACAGCCGTACACGAACCATGAGTCTCTCTCTCCATCTCCTTAGTGCAATTAATGTTTTGCAGAGTACTCCTAGGGAGAGGTAGCTTCGCGGGCCATGAGGCCTGTCACCGAGCGCGAGATCCGCGCATCCTTCGTCAACTGCTCCAAGGGGGAGGCCCAACGGGTCGGTCTCCCCGGCGACCTTGACGACCGGCCCTGGGAAGATCTCGACTTCCTCGGCTGGCGCGATCCGGGCGCACGCGAGCGCGCGTACCTGGTCGCCGAACGTGACGGCGGCCTCGTCGGCATCGCGCTTCGGGCGGCCGGCGGCGCGTTCCGTACCTTCACCGCGCGCAGCATGTGCTCGCTGTGTTTCACCACGCACACCTCCGGCGGTGTGGTCTTGATGACCGCGCGCCGCACCGGCCAGGCCGGCCGCCAGGGCAACTCGGTCGGCCAGTACGTGTGCGCCGACCTCTCCTGTTCCCTCTACATACGGGGGAAGAAGACCGCCACGGCGGGCAGAGGACTCGACGAGTCCCTCCCCGTGGCAGAGAAGATCGCCCGCACACGGGGCAAACTCGAGGGTTTCCTGGACCAATTGACCGGCTGACGACATGGCGGATGTGTCGGGCACGGCGAGCCGCTCACTGCGCACGCGCCCTCAGGGCCGACGGTCTACGCCCTTTCTCCGAGCCGCCGCGTGATCGCGCCGGTGCCGTATCGGCCCGACCCCTATGCGAGAACCCATGACTGACTGGATCACGACACCCATCACCGCGGACCTCCTGCGCGGCGCCCTGGATCTGGAGCGCACCGGGCACGGGGTGCTGCCGCACCGGCTGCCCGCCCGTGCCCGCGCCCAGTGCGCCGACGGGCAGTTGGCCATGGCGGAGGCTCAGCCGTCGGGCGTACGGCTGGTGTTCCGCACCCGGGCCACTGTCGTCGAGCTGGATACGCTCCGCACCAAGATGGACTACCAGGGCGCCCCGCCCCGTCCGGACGGCGTGTACGACCTGCTCGTCGACGGCCGCCTGGCCGGTCAGGCCAGTGTGACCGGCGGCAACGTCCTGATGGTGGACATGGCCACCGGGTCCGCGGAAACCCGGCCCGGCCCGGTCGGCACCGCCCACTTCCCCGGTCTGCCCGACCGGGTCAAGGACGTCGAGATCTGGCTGCCGCACAACGAGGTCACCCAGCTCGTCGCCTTGCGCACCGACGCCACCGTCGAGACCATCCCGGACCACGGCCGCAAGGTGTGGCTGCACCACGGCAGTTCGATCAGCCACGGCTCCGACGCCGTAAGCCCCACCACGACCTGGCCGGCGCTGGCCGCCTCCCTCGGCGGGGTGGAACTGATCAACCTCGGTCTGAGCGGCAGCGCCCTGCTCGATGCGTTCACCGCGCGCGCCCTGCGCGACACCCCCGCGGACCTGATCAGCGTCAAGATCGGTATCAACCTGGTCAACACCGACCTGATGCGGCTGCGCGCCTTCACCCCGGCGGTGCACGGCTTCCTCGACACCATCCGCGAGGGGCACCCCACCACTCCGCTGCTGGTCGTCTCGCCCGTCCTGTGCCCCATCCACGAGGACACCCCCGGCCCCAGCGCCCCGGACCTCAGCAACCTCAGCGAGGGAAGGCTCCAGTTCAAGGCCGCGGGCGACCCCGCGGAACGCGCAGGCGGGAAGCTGACGCTCAACGTCATCCGGGACGAACTGGCCCGCGTCGTGAAGCAACGGTCGGCCGACGACGCGAACCTGCACTACCTCGACGGCCGCGACCTCTACGGCGAGACCGACTTCGCCGAGCTGCCGCTGCCCGACCAGCTCCACCCTGACGCCGCCACACACCGCCGCATCGGCGAACGCTTCGCCGCCCTGGCCTTCGGCTCCGGCGGACCGTTCGGCTCCGACCCCATCGAAGAGACGAGTCCGGCTCACGCCTCGGACAGCGATCGGCGAGCCAGTACGCGATGGAGCCCGCACCGGCGCCCAGTTCCAGGCAGTGCCAGGACGATGTGATGGGGAGGCCTCGGATGATCGAAATCGTATGTGAGTCCACATTCCGTTGGATGGAGTCCAGACGGTTTCGTACGTGAGAAGCGTTCTTGTCCGACCTGCCGGTGCCGTACCGGTGATTGGTGAGAGCGGGCTGATCGCCATCCATGGTTTCCCGGTTTCTTGATGTTGCCGCATCGAGCGTGAGCGTAGTGGGGGAACCGAGCCCCGCCGGAGGCCGCGTCACAGGCCGGTTGAAGGCTCGTCGCCGGGATGTCAGCGGTGGACGCGAGCGATGAGCAGGGCGACGTCGTCGTGGTTGCCGGGGTGGCGCAGGGCGTGCAGGAGCTGGTCGCAGGTTTCTTCCAGGTCGGTGCGGGGGTCATGAAGGAGGGTGAGCAGGAGGCTGAGGCGGGTGTCGATGTCCTGGTGGCGGGTTTCGATCAGGCCGTCGGTGTAGAGGAGGAGTTGGTCGCCGGGGAGGAGCGGGACGGTGGTCGTGTGGAAGGCGATGTCGCCGACGCCGAGGGGGGCAGCGGTGGGCAGGTCGAGCAGCTCGGGCGGGCGGCCGGGCCGCAGGAGGACTGGGGGCAGGTGGCCTGCGGTGGCGATGCGGCACTCCTCGCTGTGGGGGTCGTAGACGGCGTAGAGGCAGGTGGCGATGGCCTGGTCCAGGCCGGTGCTGCTGCGGTCGACGTGGTGCAGGATCTGGTCGGGGTCGAGGTCGAGGTCGGCCAGGGCGCGGGTGGTGGTGCGTAGCTGACCCATCGTGGCTGCGGCGGTGACGCCGCTGCCCATGACGTCGCCGACGACGAGGGCTGTCTTGTCCGCGGTGAGGGGGATGACATCGAACCAGTCGCCGCCGACTTCGCTGGCGGCTCCGGCGGGCTGGTAGCGGTAGGCGATCTCCAGGCCCGGCTGGGGCGGTGGCGGGTGGGGCAGCAGGGAGCGCTGGAGGGTCAGGGCGACGGTGCGCTCGCGCTGGTACCAGCGGGCGTTGTCGATGGAGACCGCCGCCCGGTTGGCCAGCTCTCCGGCGAGGACGAGATCGTCGTCGTCGAAGGGCAGGGGATTGCGGATGCGCTTGAGATCGAGGGCGCCGAGCACGGTGCCACGCGCGATCAGCGGGACGGCCAGGTAGGAGTGCAGACCGGCGCGGCCCAGGAGGAGGGCGGCATCGCCGTTGCGGGCGATGTGCGGCAGGTCGCCGTTGGTGACGTGGGGGACGAGGACGGGAGCACCGGTGGTGACGACCTGGGTGACCAGCCGGTCGGTTTCGTACCGGGTGGGCTCGCCCACGGGGTCGGCGGCGCGGATGGCCTCGGTGGGGTAGGCCGCGGCCACGGCGAGTGCGCGGAAGAGTGCGGGCTCGGCGGGTTGCGTGCCGGGGAGGCTGGGGTGGAGCAGCGTGGTGTCGAGGACATCGACGGCGGCCAGGTCGGCGAGGTCGGGGACGACGATGTCGGCGAGTTCGCGGGCGGTCTGCTCCAGGTCGAGAGTGGTGCCGATGAGCACGGAGGCGTCCGCGATCAGAGCGAGACGCTGGCGGGCGTGGTGGGCCTCGGCGGCCGCGCGGTGCCGGTCGGTGACGTCGACGACCGAGGTGGCCAGACCGAGGACTTTGCCGTTGGGCGCTTCCAGCCGGTGGTAGGAGACCGACCAGGCGTGCTCTGTGTCCGGGTCGGCCGGGGTGCGGCCGAGGAGGTTCTGGTCCACCAGGGGAGTGCCGGTGGCCAGGACCTGGCGCATCGCGGATTCGATCACGTCGTTGTCCAGCCAGGACACGGGTTCGCGCACGCCTCGGCCGATCTGCTGGTCGGCGGGCAGCCCGCTGATCCGCTCGAACGCCGGATTGACGGTGACGTAGTGCAAGCCGGTGTCCAGGACCGCCAGGCCGATCGGGGACTGCGAGACCAGCCGTGTGGACAAGGCCACGTCCCGCTCCACCTGGCGCAGGGTCGCCTGGTTGGTGGCGAGCCCGAGCGCGTAGAAGTCCCCGCGGTCGTCGGTCAGCCGCATGTTGCGGAACTCCAGCAGCCTGCTGCTGCCGTCCTTGTGCCGCACGGGGAAGACGCCCGCCCAGCTCTCCCCACTGCTCATCACCTGGGTGAACAAGTGAAGGATGAGGTCCAAGTGCTCGTCGGCGACCATCAGCCGGGCGGCGTACCGGCCCAGGGCCTCCTCGGCGGTGTAGCCCAGGAGCTGTTCCGCCTGCGGGCTCCACAGCACGATCCGCCCGTCCGCATCCAGCACCACCGCCGCGACGGCCAGTACGTCCATCAGCCCGCCGGGAGGCGAAGGACCGAAGGCGGCACGGCCGGGCGGCCCCCCGAGATCGTCGTGGAACCGTTCGGAGCCCATGCTCAGCCGCTCCCTCCGCCCAGCGGGAAGGCCCGGATGTGCTTCCATCGTCTCTCAGCACCGGTGGAGCCCGCAGCTTCCGCAGGAGCAGCACCCCGCCGGGGTTTCATCCGGGTTTCACCCCCTACAGTCACAAAATTTAGCGTTACGGCTGTAGGAATCGGTCTCGCCACGGCCCGCCGGTTCGCCGCGGAAGGCGCGACCGCGTACCTCACCGGCCAGCGCAAGGCCGAGCTCGACGCGGTCCAACCCCACAACCGGATCGCCATCGCCGCCGAGCCATCACCGATCCGTGTCGGAACTTCGGTGATCGGCGCATGAGCCCAGGCCTGCCGCGGGCGGGAAGGTATGGGCGGCCGCGACGGTCGGGTCGGCCTGATCAGGCATGTGTGGAGGGTCGGTGAACGATTCAACAGTTCGGGAAAGTCGAATTGATCTTAGGGGTGGGCATGAAGGCGCTTGCCACGCTGGCCCGGCTGTATGTGGATGACCTGGACCGCGCTCTGCCGGCCCTGCGCGACCTGACCGGCCGGGAGAGCGGGGTGCGGTTCGCGTACGGCGACGTGGAGGTGGTGAGTATTGGCGGTTTTCTGCTCGTCGCAGGCACTGACGAGGCCCTCGCCCCGTTCCGGAACGTCCAGAGCACCGTGCTCGTCGACGACCTGGACGGCGTGCAGGAACTTCTGAACACACGCGGCGGAGAGATCCTCTCGGGGCCGAACCAGGTGCCGACCGGCCGGAACGCCATCGTGCGCCACCCTGGGGGAGTCGTATTCGAGTACGTCGAGCGCACGGCCTGACCCGACGTTGCGGCAGTCGGCCGGAGCGGGCCGCCGAGGGCAGCGGAACACCGGGTTCGCCGTGCGCCCGCCCCAGCCCGGGCGGGGATTCTCCCGCGCCAGGCGCAGCACCGGGGCGCGAATGGGGTGCACAGTCCGTGCAGGATTTCGCGGTTGGCGCGGACCGCCGGCCGGGGGGAGATCGGCCGGATCACGACCCCCAGTGGGGTGGGCTGCCGACTAGCGTGATGTTGCCAACGGAGGGGGCGGCCATGAGCACGGACACGACAGTGGACCTCGGCGCACTCGGAGAGGACTTCGTCCGGAACCCATATCCGGTCTACGCGGAACTGCGGACGCGCGGCCCCGTGCACCGGATCCGGATGCCCGAGGAAGCCGACGCCTGGCTCGTCGTCGGGTACGAGGCCGGGCGAGCCGCACTCGCCGACCCGCGCCTTTCGAAGGAGTGGAGGAATGCCTCGGACTCCCTGACGCTGAGCAGCGTCGCCGCGGGTTCGCACATGCTGAACTCCGATCCCCCGCGCCACACCCGGCTGCGGAAGCTGGTCGCCCGGGAGTTCACGCCCCGCCGCATCCAGGAGCTCCGACCGCGCGTCCAGCAGATCACCGACGAGCTGCTGGACGCGATGCTGGCCCGCCCCGACGGTCGCGCCGACCTCGTCGACGCGCTGTCGTTCCCGCTGCCGATGTCCGTGATCTGCGAACTGCTGGGGGTGCCGTTCCTCGACCGGGAGCGGTTCCGTACCTGGTCCAACGACTCCTTGTCGTCGCCCAGCCGGGACACGCGGAGAGCGGCGACCGAGGCGGTCTCCGGCTACCTCGGCGAGCTGCTCGAGCAGAAGCGGCAGCGGCCCGGCGAGGACCTGCTGAGCGCGCTGATCCGCACCACGGACGAGGACGGGGACCAGCTCTCCTCTGGCGAACTCATGGGTACGGCCTGGCTGCTGCTGGTCGCCGGTCACGAGACCACGGTCAACATCATCTCCAACGGCGTCCTCGCCCTGCTCCGCCACCCCGACCAACTGTCCGCTCTCCGCGCCGACTTCTCCCTCCTGGACGACGCCATTGAGGAGATGCTGCGCTACGACGGCCCGCTCGAGACCCCGACGTATCGCTTCACCACGGAGCCGGTGGAGATCGGCGGCACAGTCATCCCCGGTGGGGGAGAACTCGTCCTCGTCGCCCTCGCCGACGCCGATCGCGACCCGGCCCGCTTCCCGGAGCCGGATCGCTTCGACATCCACCGTGGCCCCCGCGGTCACCTGGCCTTCGGCCATGGCATTCACTACTGCCTGGGCGCCCCGCTCGCCCGCATGGAGGCCGCCATCGCGATCCGTACGCTCCTGGAGCGCTGCCCGGAACTCGCCCTGGACGCCCACCCGGCGGCCCTCGCATGGCGCCACGGCATGCTGATCCGCGGTGTCCGCCACTTCCCGGTGCGCTGGTGACGTCAAGACACGGCCCGAGCAGCCTGTTCGGCGAGACCGCGCCGGTGCTGCGCCGGCCTGTGCGAGGGTGGCGTGCATGGGTATGACACCGGACGGGCGCCCCATACCGCCCCCGCACGCCGATGAACGCGCCATGCTCGAAAGCTGGTTGGAATTCCACCGAGCCACGCTCGCGCTGAAGTGCGCGGGGCTCGACGACCGTCAGTTGCGCCTGGCCCCGGTGGCACCGTCACCGATGACGCTGCTGGGCCTGGTCCAGCACATGGCGGAGGTGGAACGCAACTGGTTCCAGCGGGTGTTCGCCGGACGCGACGTGCCACCGGTGTACGAGGGTGGGAAGGGAGACGGTTTCGCGCTCGCTCCCGACCGCGGGATCGACGAGGCGCTGGCCGTCTGGCGCGCGGAAGTCGCACGGAGCCGCGAGCTGATCGCTGCCTCTTCGCTGGACGACTCCGGCAAGCTCTCGGAGCAAGAGGCCGGGCACGTCGGGGACGACGGGGTTTCGTTGCGCTGGATCCTGGTCCACATGATCGAGGAGTATGCGCGCCACAACGGCCATGCGGATCTGCTCCGGGAGAGCATCGACGGTGTCACGGGCGCTTGAGGGGGCGCTTGATGTTCGAGGCGGATCATGGGGGCCATAGCCGGAAAGCGACAGGGGGGCCGCGCCGCGTTCCTCAGTAGGGCCGGGTGGGCACGCTGGTGCGGTAGGCGCCGGGGGTGGCACCGGTCCATCGGCGGAACGCGCGGATGAACGCCGCCGCATCGGCGTACCCGAGTCGTACGGCGATCTGTTCGACTCCGAGTCCGATGGTGGTCAGCATCTCGACAGCGCGAGCGTGCCGCGCCCCGTCGACAAGACGCCGGTAGGACGTGCCTTCCTCGGCCAGACGCCGGTGCAGCGTGCGGGTGGAGACGTGCAGCGCCGCTGCGGCGACGCCCATGTCGGGGATCCCCTCCGGCCACTGCATGAGCAGATCCCGTACCCGCGCGGCGAATCCGGTGTCGGCGCGGCGGGCCAGCAGGAGCCTGCACTCGCGTTCGCACACCTGCATGGTGTGCCGGTCCGCCTGAGGCAGGGGCTGTTCCAGTTCCGCTGCGGAAGTGACGATCGCGTTGCGCGGCGCCCCGAAGGCGATCGGCGCGTCGGCGAACGCCTCGTGCGGTGTGGATTCTTCGGGCCGCGGGAATCGCAGATCCAGCCGGAGGGGCCTGAAGGGCCGCCCCAGAATGGTGTCCAGGATGGTGCAGATGTTGGCCAGTTCCCGCTCGACGAAGAAGTGCCGCACAGGCTGGGGCACAAACCCGTCGTCCAGGACGAGGTGGACCTCGTCCCCCTCCTCCTGAAGGTGGATCCCGACCATGGCGAAGGTGAGTTCCAGGTAGCGGAGTCCCACAGCCGCCGCTTCGCGCAGCGTCGGGCTGGTGAGCAGGGCGAAGCCCCACACGCTGTACGTGCGCAGCGGAATCCGGCTGCCGACCTCCAGCCCCAGGCCAGGAGCATCGCCAGTGGCGCGGACCAGGTTCTGCGCCACAACGAGCTCCTGCACGGCTCGGACGTGCGAGGCATCATCGGCAAGGGCGCTCGCGTCCACACCGCTGCCGTCGAGGCACCCCCGTACGGGCACCCCGCGCTCGACCCCGACGTCCACCATCGCACGCACGCCGGCGATGCCTCGCTTGAACAGCCGCGAAGCTGTGGAGACTTCGTCGACCGCCGTCGTGTGTCCGGAACGGCCAACAGCATGGCCGCCATTGCCTAAGACCAGCACTGCGAATCCCCCTAGCGTCGGAAGGGATCGATGCGGCATATCCCGCCGAGGGTTGCTATTCACCCTAACCGGGACGTGCGTGGGGGCCAGGGGACGTACGTGGAATCAGCCACGGTCATCTGGAGGCTCAGCGCAGCCTCGCAGCCCTCGCGTGTACAACGGCTGTACCGGAAAGTGTTCTTGAGCAGGACCCGTGAACGCACCGCGATGGTTGATGGTTGATGGTTGATGGAGGCAACGGGGGCATGCCGTCGGCAGCGCGCGAGCCATGAGGAGGAAACAGTTGAGGAGCTGAAACACCTGAAACTCCCCGGTCAAGGAAGACCGCGGAGTTGGATGGGACCACACTTCCCGAATCGCACAGGCGGAGTGAGTGATGGACGACTTCAGCACGCTTGACGTCATGCTGGTCGACAATGAGGATCTCGTACGCCGCGGTTTCCGGCAGGCCCTCGGGGAGTCACCGGATATTACGGTGGTCGCCGATACGAGGGTCGGCGAGGAGGCACTGCGCATGGTCGGGCTGCGGCGACCGCGGGTCGTACTGGTCGACGCCGAATACGAATTCATCCGGAAACTCGCCCGGCCTTCCGGTGCTGCAGCATCCGGAATCGCGCCAGGAATCACGCCCGGAATCATTGTCCTGACGAGCATCGACCTCGACAGCCATCTGTTCCGATCGCTGAAGGCGGGCGCGAGCGGGTTTCTGCTCAAGAGCGCGAGCCAGGAGGAGCTGACCTCAGCCGTCCGTGCGGTCGCCGGCGGCGGTGCTTTCCTTTGCCCCAAGATGACCCGGCGGCTGATCGACCGGTTCGAGATCCTCCCACCACCCCATGAGCGCTCCCACGCGGTGGCCCTGGCCGGCCTGAGCGGCCGGGAGACCCAAGTCCTGTGCGGTATAGCCAAGGGCAGGTCGAATCAGGAGATCGCCCACGAACTGCATGTGACGCCCGCGACCGTGAAGTCCCACGTGTCCCGCATTCTCGCCAAGCTCGAGCTGCCGAACCGGATGCACGCGGCGCTGATGGCCCAGCGGAGCGGACTGGTGCACTCGCCTCAGGCCTCGGCAGCCCCCGAGCCCCTGGTCCCCTAGGCGTCCAACAGACCGCCAGGCCCCCCTCCGGTCTTCCGGCCTCTCCCGGGTCCCGGGGCCGTGGTCAGGCGGGCTTCGTGAAAGCGAGGACCACGTTGTGACCGCCGAAACCGAAGGAGTTCGAGATGGCCGCGGTGACGTTGGCGGCCCGCGGGCTTCCCGTGACGACCTCCACCTTCACCTCGGGGTCCTTGTCGTCGAGGTTCCTGGTCGCGGGAATCACGCCGTTGACGATGCTCAGGACCGTGAAGATCGCCTCGATCGCGCCTGCCCCGCCTATGAGATGGCCCGTCATCGACTTGGTCGCCGTCACGAGAACATGCGGACCGAGCGATTCCAGCACTGCCGAGGCCTCGATGCGGTCACCGACGGGCGTACCGGGAGCGTGAGCGTTGACATGAGCGATGTCCTGCGGGTCGAGGCCGCCGGAGCGCAACGCCTGTCGGATCGCACTGATCTGACCGTCCGCTGAAGGAGCCGTCATGGCGTGCGCGTCGGAGCTCATCCCCGTACCGGCGAGCGTGGCATACATCCGCGCGCCACGAGCTTTTGCGGATTCGGTTCGTTCCAGTACGACGACGCCGGCGCCCTCGGCCATGACGAAGCCGTCGCGGGCGCTGTCGAACGGCCGCGATGCGCACTGAGGTTCCTCATGACGGCTGGACAGGGCTCCCATGCGGGCGAAGGCGGCCATGGACAGCCGGCCGAAGCATGCCTCGGTGCCGCCGGCGACCACGACATCGGCCCGCCCGGAACGCAGTATGGCGAGCCCCATGGCGATGGCCTCCGCTCCGGAGGCGCAGGCGCTGGTCGGCGCGTGGGCGCCGGCGCGGGCGTTGAGGGCCATGCTGACGGCGGCGGCCGAACCGTTGGGCATCAGCATCGTCACCGCGAACGGCGATACGCGGCCCGGTCCCTTCGCCGAGGACACGTCGTGCTGGTCGACCAGCGTCCTCCCTCCGCCCAGGCCGGTGCCGATCACCACGGCCAACCGCTCCGGCGCCACCTCGGGCGAGCCCGCGTCAGCCCATGCCTGCCGGGCCGCCACCATCGCTATCTGCTGGCAGCGGTCCATCCGCCGGGCCTCGACCCGGTCCAGCACCTCGGTCGGTTCCCGACTCAGCCGGCCTGCCAGCCGCACGGGCAGGTCGCGGGCCCACGGTTCGTCGAGCACGGTGATCGGGGACGCGCCGGCGAGCAGTGCCGTCCAGGTGGAGTGGACGTCGCCCCCCAGCGGCGTGGTCATTCCCAAACCGGTGACCACAACGCCGGTCGTACCGAGGACTTCCCCGTCCGGAAGATCGGGGAGATCGGGGAGCTTCGGGTAGCCAAAGAAGTATTCGTCAGATGCTTCGTAGGACATCGCGGTTCCCTTTCTGAAGCCTTCTGGGGAAGTGTTCTCCCTTGGACACGGGCCATTCCTCGTCCACTGGCCGTCCCATGACGGTAGCCAGTACGAGGCGCTTCCCGTAACGGCCGTCGGACGGAATCGTGAGGGCGACCTGAGGCCCGTCGACATCCGTCTTCCGGGTTACTCGACACTCCGCCTCCAGTAGGGGGGTCGACGCCATCCGGCGGCGGATACCCGATATTTCCCGGCCGACTTAACATCTCTTCGAGTCCGAATGACCGCGGCGCAGGCATACGGCCATTGGCTGAGTGATGGCCGAGTCCTGGCCGGGTCAGCGGGAGGAATGGCGCAGGCACGGGAAATGGCCAGGCCGAACAGGAGGAACACGATGTCAGAGGATGCCGTCACGGAATCCCGGCTCGAGCCGACCACCTTGGTCGAGCTCTGCCGGTACCGCGCATCCAGGGAGCCCGATCGACGGATGTTCGCCTTCCTGGAGAACGGCGTCGAAGAGTCCGACTCGCTCACCCTCGCCCAACTCGACGCCCGAGCAAGGGCCATCGCCGCGCGTCTGAGCGGGCATGCACCGCCGGGCGCCCGCGCCGTGCTGAGTTACCCGCCGGGCCTGGACTTCGTGTCCGCCTTCTTCGGCTGCCTGTATGCGGGCCTGATCGCGGTGCCGGCTCCTCCGGTGCTGCGCGTCGGCGTCGACGACCGGTATGCGCGCTTCCGGGCAATCATCAACAGCTGCCGACCGGATCTGCTGCTGTCGAACGCGTCCAGGCTGGACCGTGTCGACGCGTTGCTGAAGGACATGTCGGGATCCCGCCGTCCGACCTCTGTGGCGACCGACGAGATCAGTGAGACGGACGCATACGGCTGGAATGCCCCCCACATCGATCCGGATTCGGTGGCGTACCTGCAGTACACCTCCGGCACAACCGGTCCGCCCCGGGGCGTGGAGCTCACCCATGGCAACGTCCTGAACAACCTCTCGCTGATCCTGGCCAACGGCACCCGGGCCACGGATGACATCGACCGGGTGCCGCCCGTTGTGTCCTGGCTGCCCGTGTTCCACGACATGGGACTCATCACCGGGGTCCTGCAGCCGATCTATGTCGGGTACGACGCCGCACTGATGCCGCCGACGGCGTTCGCCCAGCATCCGGTCAACTGGCTGCGCGCGATATCGGACCGCGGGGCGGGCATCAGTTCGGCACCCAGCTTCGGGTACGAGCTGTGCCTGCGGCGCGTCTCCGAGGAGCAGCTGCGTTCCCTCGATCTCAGCGGCTGGCGGATCGCCGTGGTCGCCAACGAGCCGGTACGCGCAGAGATGATCGACCAGTTCAGTGCCATGCTCGCCCCGTACGGCTTCCGCCGCGAGGCGTTCTTCCCGAGTTACGGCATGGCCGAGTCCACCGTCATGCTCAGCGGCGGGCCGGTGGAGCCCGAACCGGTGATCCGCAGGTTCGATGCGGTGGCGCTGGCGAAAGGCAAGGTGCAACGGGCCGGGCCCGAGGACGAGGCCCGCCGACTGGTCGGGCTGGGCCAGTTGCACCCGTCCATGACCATCGCCGTGGTGGATCCCGCCACCGGCGAACCGTGCGCCCCGGACGAGACAGGGGAGATTCTGGCCTCCGGACCGAGTATCGGCACCGCGTACTGGAACGACCCTGAGGAGACGGCGCGCACGCTCAACGCCACCGTGCGCGGCCACGACGGCCGTCGGTTCCTGCGGACCGGCAGCCTCGGCTTTCTGGACGGCGGTCAGCTCTTCGTCACCTGCCGGGTGGCCGACCTGATCGTCGTGGACGGGATGCAGCACTACCCGTACGACATCGAGGCGGCCGCGGCGGAAAGCCACCCCGCCATACGGGAAGGCCGCTGCTGCGCCGTCACCGTCGAGGACGGCCGACGCGCGCGCCTCGTCGTCCTGGCCGAGATCGACAGCCGGTACTCCGTCGCCGCCGACTCCGTCCCGGACAGGCCGTCAGGTGTCCGCGTGACCGTCGAGGCGGGCGAAGTCGAAGAAGCCATCCGGGAGGCGGTCTTCGCCGCCCACGGCCTCCGCGCCGACGACGTCCTTCTGGTCAAGGCCGGTTCGCTGCCGTTCACCACCAGCGGCAAGCTGCAGCGCGCACACTGCCGGTCCAGGTACCGGGCGGGGGCATTCGAGACGGTCTGACCATCGCTCCATGCAGGGAGGCGCGCGAACTGCCGCCGCCTCCTTCCTCCTTCCTCCGTTTGGAGTGGTCTCATGCGAACCCATCATCAGCACGGTGTCCGCCTGCCCGAGGGGGTGGCAGGCGAGCACGGCGTACTGCCGACGGTGATCGACCTCTGCCGGGCTCGTGCGGCAGCCGAGCCCGACCGGAAGAACTTCGTGTTCCTGGGCGACGGTGCCGAGGAGTCCGACTCGCTGACCCTGGCCGAACTCGACCGCCATGCACGGGCGATGGCCGTGACGCTGCGCAAGCACGCTCCCACCGCACGCACACGCGCGCTGCTGAGTTACCCGCCCGGACTGGAATTCCACGTCGCCTTCCTCGGCTGCATCTATGCGGGCCTGATCCCGGTGCCGGTGGCTCCGCTCGACGGCACGCGGGGCAACGCCAAATGGACCCGGGTGGAGTCGATCGCCGCGAGTTCCGAGGCTCAGCTGTTCCTGTCCACCGGCCCTATGCTCGCCGCAGCGGAGCCCGTCCTCACCGGCGCCGATGGGCTCGCCCGACTGGACCGGGTGGCGACCGACGAGGTGTCCTTGGACCTGGCCTCGCAGTGGACCCCTCCGGTGGCCGCCGCTGAGATGGTCGCCTACCTGCAGTACTCCTCGGGATCGACCGGCGTCCCGAAGGGCGTCGCGGTCACTCACGGCAATGTGCTGCACAACCTGTCGCTGATATACGACAGCACGCGCCGGCCTGCCGACGACGCCGGACTGCCCCGCCCGTCGTCGGTGTCGTGGCTGCCGCCGCACCACAACATGGGCCTCATCTGCAATGTCCTCGACCCCCTTTTCTCCGGCCGTGACGCCACCCTGCTGCCGACGATGACCTTCGTACAGCGCCCGCTCACGTGGCTGCGGGCGATCTCCGAGCTCGGACGCGCGGACAGCTGCGCGCCGAACTTCGCCTACGACCTGTGCGTCCGCCGGGTGACCGGCGCTCAGCGCCGGCAACTGGACCTCAGCGGCTGGGAGATGGCCATGCTGGGAGGTGAGCCCGTCCGCTCCGATACGCTCGACCGCTTCAGCGCGGCATTCGCGGACACCGGCTTCCGGCGCGAGGCGCTGTGCCCCGCGTACGGCCTCGCTGAGGCAACGGTGCTGGTCACGGCCGGTCCGGTCGGCCAGCGCCCGAAGGTCCTGCGGCTGGACTCCGCGGCGCTCGCCGCCGGAAAGGTGCGCGCAGCCGAGCCGACAGCCGGGTCGACAGGCCAGTCGACAGCCGAGTCGGTGCAGGACAGCCGCGAGTTGGTCGGCTGCGGCCGGATCCATCCGTTGAGCACGGCTGTCGCCGTCGACCCGGCGACGGGAAAGCGCTGCGGGGAGGACGAGGTGGGCGAGATCTTCGTATCCGGCCCAAGCGTCGCAGCCGGGTACCTGAACGCTCCTCAGGAGAGTGCCGAGACCTTCATGGGGTCCCTTCCCGACCGGCCGGGCGAGCGGTGGCTCCGTACGGGTGACCTCGGATTCGTGCACAACGGGCAGCTGTTCATCACCGGCCGGGCCAAGGACGTCATCATCATCGCCGGTGCCAACCACTACCCGCAGGACATCGAAGCCACGGTCGAGGCCAGCCACCCGGCGGTCCGTCAGTTCGGCACCTGCGCGGTCTCGGTCGACGACGGCACACTCGAACGGGTCATCGTGCTCGCCGAGACGACGGCGGCAGCCGCAGGCGAGACCGGGGGGACCGATGAGGCCGATGAGCTTGTGACCGCCCAGGAGATCAAGCGGGCGATCAGGCGCGCCGTCCATGCGGGGCACCGCATCCAGGTACACGATGTCGTCCTGCTCAAGCCGGGGACGCTGCCGCTCACGACGACCGGCAAGCTGCAACGGCGCGACAGCCGGGACCGGTACCTGGGGGGTTCCTTCGAGGCCGCCCTCATCGAATGAGGGGGCAGGGCGCTGTCGAGTAGCCGCCCCCCTGGGCCTGTGGGAACGAGCCGTCCGCGCCATGGGGCGGCCTGCGGAGCTCACGCTCCGCAGGCCGCCTGACTGGGCTTGCCCCCCGGTCATCGCCAACGGCCAAGGGGCTGATACTCAGGGACAGTTGACGGCGGTGTCTCCGGAATCGCGATTGCACGAGTCGACGGCGAGACCGCCGTCGAGGCTGTCGTTGGCGCTGACACCGTCGACCGCATTGAGAGTGTCGTTGCCCTCATTGCCGTTGTGGGTGTCATTGCCGCTGCCGCCGTTGAGGGTGTCATTGCCCTGGCTGCCGTTGAGGGAGTCGTTGCCCTCATTGCCATTGAGGGTGTCGTTCCCGGCGTTGCCGGTAATGGTGTCGTTGCCGCCCAGCCCGGAGATGGTGTCGTTGCCCGGCCCACCAATGATGGTGTCGTTGCCCGGGGTCGCCTGGGGTCTGCGTGCAGTGGCCGGGTCGTCACCGATGAGTCGGTCGGCTCTTGGGCCACCCTCCAGCCGATCCTCGCCGGCGCCTCCGTACACCGTCGCTGGGGCGTCCACGTTCGGGGAGACCGTGATGGCGTCGTCGGCGTCGTTGCCCGTGACCGCAACAGCATCGACGGGCATCGGGCACTCCACGGTGTCCTCCGATCTCAGCTGGCAGGGCGCGACGGCCGTCACGGTGTCCCCGGCATCCGTCACCACGATGACGTTGCCCTGCCGCCGGATGGTGATGTCGTTCGCCACACCCTGGCCGGCTGTGACGACCAGGACGTTGCCGGTCTTCTCGACTGTGGTGCCCGCGAGGGCCGCCGGGCCGGGCGTGACCGGGGCGGCGGCGGCAGACGATGCTGCCAGCAGAACGCAGGCAGTCGCTGCTATGGACACCGTCAGGTGGATGCGGCGCGTGTTCATGATGATGGTGCCTCCCTTGTCGTGTCGCGTGTGTCGCTGGTGAAACCGCTCGCAGCGCGCATCCATCACGGGCAGCCCGTCAGGCTGTCGCCCAGGTCGGCGGTGCAATCGTCCACATCCGCCCCGCCTTCGAGATAGTCATTGCCACTGACGTTGTCCACGGCGTTGATCGTGTCCCTGCCGTTGCCTCCGTCAGCGAAGTCGGTGCCCGCGCCGGCGATGATCTGGTCGGCGCCGCTTCCACCGCTGACCACGTCGTTGCCGGTGTTGGCGTTGATGAGGTCCGTGCCGCCGTTTCCCTCGATGGAGTCGTTGCCCGACCCGCCGAAGACCCGGTCCGCCCCGGTTCCAGCAGTCAGGGTGTCGTTCCCGGCACCGCCTGAGAGGAAGTCGGAGCCTTCGTCGCCCTCCAGGGTGTCGTTGGCCGACCCGCCGTAGAGGCTGTCATCGCCCCCGCCGCCGACCAGCGTGGTTCCGAGGCTGGGCAGCGAGGAGGTGACACTGTCGTTCTGGTCACCGGCGTTCACGACGAGCTCCGTGGTCGTGCCGGCTCCCGGGCACGTGGCTTCGGTGGCGCTGAGGGCGGTACAGCCGCCGGACGCCGCGATGGTGTCTCCGGTGTCCTTGATACGGATGCTGTCACCGACCTGCGAGACGGTGATGCTGTTCCCCCGACCCACACCAGCGGTGACCGTGATGGTGGTGCCGGTCTTGTTGACCAGCGTGGTGGCAAAGACGGTGCTGCCCCCTTGCTCCGCGCCTGGGGTCGCACTCGCCACGCCCGTGAGGTACGACGTGAAACCGCACACCGCTGTCAGGAATGCAGCGGTGTGCACGAGCTTCCTGTCCATGACCTGCTCCTCACATGAATGTGGAACGTTGCCTTCGGTCCTGTGGACTTCGTGGTTGCTCTCCACTGGGCGGTCCAGGCTGCCCGTCGGCGTAAGTCCGGCCGGAAAGCCGCCACTTCCTCGATCACCGGGAGAGCGCCCACCCACGATGCGGCGCTTCCACGTAGCCGACGTGCATGCCGCCGCATGACAACGTTGGCAAGCGCGCGCCCGGCTCTGCACACGGGCGGTATGTCGCCGTGGAATGCGCTGAACGTGGGTGGACTCCGCACCAGTCCCTGCTGCAACCCCCCTGTGCCGTTGCAGCTTCTGCGATTGCCGCCAACTCCCGACTGGGTCGGTACATCGAGGCTCGATGCGTCATCGGTTCGTGGCAGGTGTTTGAGAGAATGCCGCGGCACAAAGTCATGCAGAAGGAGATTTAACGCCAAAGCTGGCTGGAAAAAGTGATCTCGCAAAGCGCGCAGAAGCGGTGGGGGAGTCGGCGCCGGCTCCAACCGTCCCCACCACGGAGAGCCCAACTCGTAGCGGTGCTACCGGGTCTGCACAATGGGCACATGAAGAAGAAGACCCTGATCATCGTCGCTGCCTGTGTGGGTATTTGGGCCGTCGGCTGGGCCGTGACGCCGGTGCTGAAGAAGCACGACGACAACTTCCCGGACGCGTTCAACGACCACGTCCTCCATGAACGCATCAAGACCTTCCCGGCCGCGCGCAACGCCCCGGAGGTCGGCGACGGCGAAGGGCTCTTCGTTCTCCCCGACTGGGTCCCCAAGGACGCCACGGACGTGACCGTCAAGGTGGAGACCGACGGCAACGCCAAACTCATACGTTTCACCCTCGCCGATACCCCACTGAAGCTGAGCGGTGCGGAGGGCTGCCACGAGGGTGCCTTTTCCGACGGGCCGACGCTCGATGCGGACTGGTGGCCGCAGGACGTGGGGGACGGTGCCGGGCGGCCGGAGTGCTCCGAGATGTACCAGTTCCGGGTGGCGGTCAAGGGGGAGCAGGTCTACGCCTGGAGTAACGGCGACCTCGCGCGGACCTAGCGTTCCTTGCAGATCCATCTGACCGTTGGTCCGGTGTGCCGTTGGCTCAGCCTGATGGGCCTGATCCCTGCCCTTGCCGAATACCTCATCCGGCAGCTCGGGCGGCATCTCCCACCGTCGTTCCCGTCCCGCGCTACGTCTCGCCGAATTCGGCGCGCACGCCGAGCAGGCGTACGGGGCGGCTGTGCTCGAACAGCTCCAGCGCTGCCAGTGCGGCGCGCTCGATCTCGGCGGGGTCACTGGTGGGCGCGGGCAGGGCGATGCCGTGGGTCTGTGTGAGAAACGGCGCGAACCGCACTTTCACCGCGACCCGTTTCGCCGGGCGGCCTTCGGCGGCCACATCCCGTGCCACGCGTCTGGCCAGCGTGGCGACCTGAGCGTCGATCTCCGAGCGGTCGGTCAGGTCCTGCTGGAAGGTGGTCTCCCGGCTGCGCGAGCGCGGAACGTAGGGAGCGCCACGGACCTCGGTGTCACCCGCGCCCAGCGCGAGCATCCGGTACCACGGTCCCAGCACGGGGCCGAACCGCGCGGCGAGCTCGGCCGGGTCGGCCCTGGCCAGCTGGGCAACGGTGATCAGGTCTGCCTCGGCCAGCTTTTTCGCGGTCTTACGGCCGATGCCCCACAGCGCGTCGGTCGGTCGCTCGGCCATGACCGGCGCCCAGTTTTCTCGGGTGAGGCGGTACGTACCGGCCGGCTTGGCGAACCCGGTGGCCAGCTTGGCGCGCAATTTGTTGTCGCCGACGCCCACTGAGCACGACAGCCCGGTCGCGGCCCGTACCGCCTCCCGGATTCTTGCGGCCAGGGCTTCGGGCTCGTCGGTGTGGGCCCCGAGAAAAGCCTCGTCCCAGCCGAGCACCTCCACGACCACCGGAAACCGGCGCAGCGTGGCCACGAACTGATCGGAAACTCGTTGGTAGGCCGGCGGGTCCGAGGGCAGGAAGACCGCTTCCGGGCAGCGCTTGGCCGCCAGGCGCAGTGGCATGCCGGACTGGATGCCGAAAGCGCGGGCCTCGTAGGAGGCCGTGGCCACCACCCCTCGCTGGGTGGGGTCACCTGAGCCGCCGACCACCACTGGTCGCCCACGCAACTCCGGTCGGCGGGCTACCTCGACCGCGGCGATGAATTGGTCGAGGTCGACGTGCAGGACCCAGTCCCTGAAGGACACGATGTCCAGTATGCGCCTTTCGCCCGGGCGGTGCCCGCCACGGCATCGCTCGCTGCGGCCGTGCGACGCCCGCGCCAGAGGCCGGGTCGGTTCAAGCCGTACGAGCCAGGCCGAAGCCTGCGACCGAGGTGCCCGCCACACGGTCGGCGAGCGAGCGCCGGGTCGGGGAGAACACCGGCACGGCGTTGAACAGGAAGACGGCCACGGCGATGGTCCAGCACAGGAACGACAGCAGGAACATGCCCTCGACGAGCAGGCAGCATGCGATCGAGTACAGGGCCACGTCGGCTGTGGTGGTGACCGCGGCCCGCAGTGCCGTGCGGCGGGGGGTGCGGGAGTCGACGCGCAGGCCCATCAGGGCCTTGCCCAGCGTTCTTCCGGTCAGGGTGAGGGCAGCCCACTGGTAGAGGAACGTGCCGACCACCAGAGCCGCGAAGGCCTGCTGGACATATCCGGCCGCCTCGCGCCACAGCGAACGCCCCATATCCCCGGTGGCCCCGACGGCATCGCCCCGCGAGGTGAGAAACCGCCAACTGCCGTCCGCGGCCAGCTCGGGCACGTCGGTGATGAGCGCGGAGATGCGCTGAAAGGTGAGTACGGCGAGCAGCGAGGCCCCCGCGAGCACCAGCGCGAAGTCGATGAACCAGGCCACGACACGGCGCAGCTTCGGCACGGATGCCCCCTCGATCCCTCACCTGTCCCGTCGCCGGAACACAGTAGTGACAGGAGGCGGGAGAGGGTCGATGGGTGGCTGAATTCCACTGCCAGCATGGCGAGTTGGGTGTGCATGAGGCGGTGGACCACGGTCGACGGCGTCAGGAGCCCTGGACCGGATGGTGGTCGGAGCTTCGGTACTCCCTTCGCCCGGGGCGAGGAATGCCCGGCGCGCGTCACGCCCTCACGTGCGGCATACCACCCCGAACCGACTAGGCGCACCAAGATGGTGAATCTCTGGGCAGACCCAAATCCGGGCGAACATAATGGGCGACACACGGCACCTTGGCCGAAATCGAACGGGGAACCGAAGGGCCCATTCATGACGTCAACGACCTTGCGCAACGGGCCCGCTCCGCGGCCGGGAAAGAGTCACTGGCCGGCAGCCAGCCTCCTGGGCGGACTCTCCGCGGAGACCCGCGACCAGATGATCATCCTCGGGCGGCCTGCGCGCTTCGGCGGGGGAGAGCGGCTGTTACGGGAAGGCGAGTACGGCTCGCATGTATTCCTGCTGCTGAGCGGCTGGTTCAAGGTTCTGGCGACGACGGAGCACGACAGGGAAGCGCTGCTTGCGGTTCGGTCGGGCGGCGACATCGTGGGTGAGCTCGCCTGCTTCGACACCCAGCCCCGCGTCGCCACAGTCGTGGCGGCCGGCACCGGAAGCGCGAAGCTGATAAGTGGTCAGGAATTTCTCTCCTTCCTGGCGCTGTACGACGACGCCGCGCAGGCGGTGCTGCGCGCGGTGGCGGGGAAGCTGCGCTGGGCGACGAAACGGCGGCAGGAGTTCGGAGGTTGTCCGGTGGCCACCCGGGTGGCCCGGGTGCTGGCGGAGCTGGCCCGGGTGTACGGCCGACCGTGCGACGCCGGGATCTCGATCGGCGTGTCGCTCACTCAGCCGGAGCTGGCGGCCCTGGTCGGGGCTTCCGAGCCGACCGTGCACCGAGTGTTGCGCGCGCTTCGCGAGCAGCAGGTCATCGAAACCGGATACCGGCGGATCCTGGTCCGGGACGTCCCCGAGCTCAGCAGGGTCGCGGGAACGGACTGGGGTGCCGAGCCGGTGGCGGACCGGCCGCCGCCGGTCATCGTGTCATCCCGGCGAGCACCAGCCACGCAACGGCCGCAAGGACCATGGCCGCGACCCAGGTGACGGCGCGCGCCGTGTAGCGGTTCTTCACGGTGGCGATCCGGGCGATGGCGTCCGCTGTCGCCCATGCCTGGGCCGCCAACTGCCCTCCGTCAGTGCCGGAATGGGCCGCGATGTCCAGGGAGAACCGGTTCGTTCCCGAGGGCTGCCCCGTGCGCGGGCGGATCACCCGGACCAGCAGGTATCCCGAGACGGTGAAGGTGAGGGCGTAGGCCAGGGAGGCGAGCCAGAAGAGCACGGCCACCGGTTCGGGCGGTGTCGGCCCGCCCACCTGCCCGATCTGGGTGCCGACGACGGCCGTCAGCCCGACATGCACGGTGACCATGATCCCGGCCTTGACGTCCGCCTGTTGGGTGACCTGCTGGAACGAGGCCATCGCGGCGACCGCCGCCGTCATCTCCTGCGCTGCGGTGTCCTGCTCGGCCATCGTTCAGTGACCGCCGTGGTGGAAGTGATGGAGGTCGTGGATGCCATGGCCGGGGTCGTGGTGGCCCGGGTCGTGGTGGCCCGGGTCGTGGTGATGCGGATCCGGGTCATGGGGATCGGGATGGTGCGGGTCAGGGTGGTGAGGATCCGGGTGGTACGAGTCGCCGTGGTGGGCGTCCGGGTGGTACGGGTCCGTGCGGTGAACGTCGGCATGGTGGGCTTCAGCATGGTGGCCGTCGTGCGGGGCCGTCTCGTCCGGGCCGTCGAAGCCCCCGCCGTGCCCGTGCCCGTATTCGCCCCCGTTCCCCGTGTCAGCGGAACCCGGCACCACCCACTCCCGCAGCGCCTGGCTGTGGGAGACCACCGTGGCCGCCAGATGCGCGGCCGCCAGCGCCGGGACGACGAACTCCCGCATGGCCGTACGCCCCGGTGAGTGCCCCCAGATCACCGGCTCGGGGCTCGGGTCCCTGGCGGGTGCCGATCGCGGCACGTGCAGCCACGCCCCCGCCGTGAACTCCTTCTTCGCGGTGACCACTTCGACCGGCCGGAACTCCGAGGCGGACAGCCCGTGCGCCTGCTGGAGGATCACGTCCCGGTAGAGGTCGTCCGGCACGGCGAGTGCGAGATCGCTGTTCTCGTTCCGCTCCAGCGCGTCCCGCAGCCCGTCGGAGTCGACCAGGCGGCTGACCAGCACCACACAGTCGCCCAGATAGCCGCTGTCGGCACGGGAGATGGACCCCTGCCCGAGCGCGGCCCGCATCCGCATCCGGCCGAAGGCGCCGGGCGCCCGGTTCGCCTCGTACAGGCCGTCCCGCAGTCCGAGGATCAGCGCCGGGACCGCACGTACGGCGTCGGTCCCGGACGGGAAGACCACCAGCCGCCCGTCGCCCTGCAGTTGCTGTTGCGTACGGACCCGCAGGATCCGGGCGCGGCGCAGGGCGTGCTCGACCACGAGGCGGAGCCGGGCCTGCGCGTCGGCCTGCTCGGTGTAGGTGTGGCGACTGTACCGGCGCAGGTCCACGGCCAGGCACAGGCGCCTGCGGTAACGGGCCATCAGAGCAGGGCCAGTTCGTCGACGAGGTCGCCGAGGTCGTCACCGGCCCGGCGGAGCAGCGCGTCCAGCTGCTTGAGCTCGCCGCGGCGCTGCTCGACCGAGGACTCGCCCTGCTGTCGCGCCTCCCGGGCCGACTCCACGCTCCGGGTCAGTTCTTTGATGCGAGAAGAGAGTCCGGCGGTCACGTCCAGGGCCATCGGATCGATAGTCGTGGTGGCGAACGCCTGGGCGGCCTCGCGGGCCTGTTTGGGCGCGGCCAGCCTGATCTGGGTGGCCATCTCGCGGCCGACCGCCTCCCGCATCTTGTTCTCCAGCCGGCCGCCGGCCTGCCGGCTCTTGATGAGTCCGTGGACGAGCATGGCGCCGACCAGGGTCGGCAGGCCGAACGGGGTGAACATCCAGGCCATGGCGATGGCCAGGGTGACCGGCAGGGTACGCAGCGCCTCCTTGGCCCCGAACCGGGCGCCGACCAGGCCGCCCGCCACGCCACCGAGTACGAGACCGGCGGCGCCCGACAGGAACCGGGTGAGCGGCTGCTCCTCCTGGCGCTCTCCGGCGCGTCCGGCGTCCTTCACTCCGCTGAGGCTGATCCGCAGCTCGTCCAGGTGGGCCTCGAAGGCGGTCAGCTGCGTGTCCATCCGCTCGGCGAGCTTCTCCAGGTCCTGCACGATCACCGGTTCCAGGGAGCCGGACACCCACTCGGCGACCTTTTCCTCGACGGCCCTCGCGGTACCGGCGGCGATCTCCTGGGTGACCTGTTCCGCGCGTTCGGGGACCTTCAGGGGGTTCAGCCCGAGCTTGGTCGTCAGGGGGACCTCCGCGGCGATGCCCGGGGCCTCGTCGGCCACGGACGCGAGGTAGCCGCCGAGCAGGGTCTCCACCCTGTCCTGGAGGATCCGGGTCTGGTTGCGGATGTCCAGCGAGATCCGCTGGGCCTGGGCCTCCAGGTCGCGCAGCGGCTGCTGGGCGGCTTCCCAGCGCCGTTCCAGGTCGGCGGTCTGCGTGTCGAGCAGGGCGAGTTCGTGCGGGACATTGCGGTCGAGCTCGCGGGCGAGGCCGCGCAGGGCACGGGCCGGAGCGAGTAGCTTGACCTTGTGACGATCCGTCACCAGGTAGCTTTCCAGGGCCTGTTCCAGGTCGGCCACGCCGGAGTTCGCGTAACCGGTGGCGTCCTCGGCGACCCGGGCGCGCAGCGCGGTCTTGGCGTCGACGAAGAAGAAGCGGTTCTCGTCGCGGTCCTCGCCGCGCAGGCCGGTGATGCGCTGCCGCGCCCCGGCGACGACGTCGTCCCGCTCGGTGTCCTCGATGGCGTCGAAGTAGGTGAAGACGAAGAAGGGGTCGTGGGCGTCCAGATACGAGGTCAGGAACTGCGACTCGCTGATGCTCATGGGCGCGATCGCGTGCTGGAGGAAGATCACCGCGTCCGCCTTGCGGAGGTGCCCGAGGGTGATCTCGTCGCGGTTGACATGCTCGTTGAGGCCCGGCGAGTCGACCAGGACGACGTTGTGGCGGCACAGCTCCAGCGGCCAGGTGACCTCGGCCCTGACGTAGGGGTTGCGCTGGTCGCGCTCCTTGCTGTTGACGGTGATGAGGGCGGTGAGCTCCTCGGGGTGGACGGTTTCCGGCGCGGCCGAGCCCTCCCGCCACAGCCGGGCGGCCGGGGGTTCGCCGAACTTGACCTCGGTGATGACGGCGGTCGCGGGCGTGGCTTTGACCGGCAGCACCTTGGCACCCAGGAGGGCATTGACGAAGGTGGACTTGCCGCGGTTGAAGTCGCCGACCACCATCACGTGGAAGGCGTCGCTGTCCATCCGTTCGAGCAGCGCGGTCACGACGTCTTCCGCCCCGCTGTTGCCGATCTGCCCGGCGATCTTCCCGAGCTGTCGGCAGATCTCCATCAGCCGCAGGCGCTGGGCGTCCGCGGCCCCGTAGCCTGTCGCTTCCGTGGTGGTCATGGTCGTCTCTCCTCAGTTCTGGAGCTCGGCCCGGATGCGTGCGGTCAGGGCGGCCGCGGAGCGGGCCAGGGCCGACCACTCCGTGCCGGACCCGGACGGGGATTCGAGCGCGGCCTGCCTGGCGTCGCGCCACGCCAGGCGGGACTGCCGCAGCTGGTCGAACACGTCGGCGTAGATCTCGGAGAGCAGGTCGACGGCCTGCCGCAGGAAAGCCGTCGTGCTGTCGTCGACCACGCGGACGAGGACGGCGTCGACCTCCCGGCGCTGCTGTTCTGTGGCGGATCTGATGGCCCCCTCGGCCAGCAGGCCGCCGATCAGGCCGAACCCGGCGCCGTAGATCATCGGCATCGGGGCCGAGCGCGCGGCGGCGATCAGGTAACCGATGATGGCGCCGCCCTGGGCGCCGAGCCGGGTGGCCAGCCGGGTCCTGGACAGGTCGGAGATCTCGCCGGAGATCTGGGGCTCGACCGCCAGTTTCAGCCCACCCGGGATCCGGCTCGGGGACGCGCCGGGCAGCCGCCCGGCGACCTCGGCGTCGAGCCAGTCGGTGTCGGCGGTGAGGCCCGGCAGGACGGTGCGCTCGGATCGCTGGGCGAGCGTGGCGAGTTCGTGCCGCAGCCGGAACGGCAGATCACGTTCCCACCATCCGCGCGGCTCCTGGGTCCGTTGCAGCTCCCAGCGCAGCCGTTCGATGAGACCGTCGCGCTCCTTGTGGACCTGTTCCCGCAGCCGGGCGGTGAGGGCGAGTTGACGGGCTGTCATGTCGAGGCCGAGCTGCTCCCACTGCCGGTCCTCGTCCTCCAACTGCGCCTGGGCCTGCTTGGCCAGTTCCCCGGCCTCCGTCTCGGACATCCGGCCGGCCGCGAGGGCCTCCGTGGCGATGCCGGTCATCGCTTGGCAGTGGTCGGCGACCTGGGCGGCGATCCGCCGGTCGCGCCACAGCGCCCGCCCGCTGCCCCGGGCGAAGCCCTCCACGAGCGAGCGCAGGGCCGCCAGCTCCGCGTCCCCGCCGCCGGGAACCGGGGCGGGGAGCACCGGCAGGCGTCCGGGCAGGTCGGCCAGCCGCTGCCGGAGGTGCCGTACGGTCTCCTCGCGGTCCTCGGCGTCGACCAGGTCCAGCATGGTCACCACGACGGCGGTGAACGGGACATGACGGCACAGCACCTCCTCTTCGAGAAGGCGGTGCTCGGTGCTGCTCATGGGGGAGACGGCGGAGACGACGAACAGAACGGCGTCACTGGCGGCGGCCGTACGGCGTACGTACTCGAACTGCTCCTCGCTGCCTGAGTTGACGCCCGGCAGGTCCACCAGTTCGGTGTCCAGCTCGGTCAGCCAGTCGTCCGCCACCGTGGCGACCACGTGGGGCTCGGCGAGGTCAGGGGGTACGGGGTCGTCGGGGGAGGTGCCGTCTCGCGGCTCCGGGGGAGGCGGGGTGCCCGTGAGACCGTCCCAGGGGTCCCCGGTGTCGAGCCTGCGCAGTTCCCGTTGCCCGTCCGGCCAGGTGAGCCGCAGCGACTCGTCGTGGGCCGGTCGTACGGTCACGGGGGCGCGGGTGACCGGGCGTGGTCCCGTGGGCAGCAGATCGCGGCCGATCAGCCGGTTGATCAGAGTGGACTTGCCGCGGTTGAACTCGCCGACCACGGCCACCTGGAAGGTGTGCCTGCCGCGTTCGGCGGCCAGGGTGTCGAGGGCGGCGGCTATCCCGTCCAGGCGGTGTGCGGCGGCCAGTTGGCGGGCCTCGCGCAGCCAGCCGGGGGCGGCGCCGCTGACGTCGGTGACGTGGTCGGCGGTGACGGCGGGGGGTGGCGGGGTGGCGGTGGGCTGTTCGGGGCCGGGATTCATGGGTCAGGACTCCTCGGGGTCGTGAACGGTGGTGGCCTGGCGCAGAGCGGCGACCTGTTCGCGGCGGCGCCGGGCGAGAGCGGCGGCCTTCTCGCAGGCGGCGATCCCGGCCTCCAGTTCCGCCCGCTGCCGGTCTTGGGCGGTGCTGAGGCGGTCGACCTCCTCACCCCACTCGTCGTCGTACTCCTCGCGGACCGCGGCCACGCCGTCGGTGAGGCCGCCGGAGACGCGCAGCAGGCATTCGGTGATGAGGGTGCCGATCTCGTCGTGGGCGGCGGCGATGATCGGACGGGCCCGCTCCAGAAACTGCTCCCGGGCCGCATCGGGGCCGCGCTTGCCGATGAGCGCCCCGAGCGCTCCGCCGACGAAGGTGCCGATGCCGGGGGCGATCAGGCTGCCGGCCAGGGCACCCGCCATCGCGCCGCCGCCGGTGCGCCAGTTGTCGCTCGCGGTCAGCTGGGCGCCGATCGCCGTCAGGGTCCGGTCGACGCCGGACAGGTCCGGGGCGGGCAGGTCCGTCACCGCCACCCTGGGCGCCACCGGGGCGACATGGACCTCACCGGCCAGCCCGGCCAGGGCGCTGTACTGGGCGGCGAAGTCGCGCGCCAATTCCTCCGCGCACGACGCCAGTACCTCACCGACCCGGTCCGCTGCGGCCCGTACGGCGCTCTCGGCCTCGTCGCGCAGATGGAGCCGGACGATGCCGGATACGTTCGCGGCGGCCTCGGCCATGTTGTTGATCGCCGGGCCGGCCACGGCGCCGGCCACCTTCTCGTCCAGCCTCGCGCCGGAGGCCGCGGGGTTACGGGCGGCGGCGGCCCTGTCCAGCTCGGCACCGGCCCGGTCCAGGGTGCGTGCGGACCAGGCGTCCAGAAAGGCCGGGAAGTCCGGCAGCGACAGGGCGGACAGCTCGCGTTCCGCACGGCCGAGCGAGGCGCGCTGTGCGTCGACTGTTTCCTCCACCGCGGAGAGCAGCTGCGAGAGCAGTCCGAGCACGGTGGCCGCGATGGCGGTCTGCCGTCTCTCGGCGGCCAGCCGGGCGATCCGGGCCTCGACCGCGAGGAACGCAGGGAGGTATCCGGATGCGCCCGGCTCGCGGACACCGGGCCCGGTGACCTCCTCAAGCGCCTTCCCGGGAGCGCAGGGCAGGAGCACCGGCTCGGCGATGCCCAGATCCCTCAGCCTGTCCTCGACGACCTCGACGGCCTCGGGGTGTTCGTCGGCGTCGAGGAGGTCGAGCTTGGTGAGCACGAAAGCGCACCGGTCGTGGTGATCCCGCAGCGGCCCGGTGAGGAAGTCCACCAGGGTCATCGACATCGCGGCGACGGCCGGCAGCACCACCAGCGCGAGGTCCGCCTGACCCGCAGCGGCCACGGCCAGCTCCCGGTGGCCCCGGTCGTCCACGCTGAATCCCGGCGTGTCGAGCACCGTGACCCCGTCACCCAGCAGCCGGCGGGGCGACAACACCTCCACGCCCCGTACCTGACCGGCCAGTTCGGTGGTCAGCACCCGCAGCAGCGCGTCCTCCAGAGTGCCGGGCCCGGCCCCGTACCGCTGCCCCGTCCAGTGCGCGAACGGCCCGGACGGCCATGTCAGCATGGCGTCGGCGGGGGTACGGACACGCAGGCCCTCGGTGCCGTCGCGATACCGCAGCACGGTGGTGGTACACGTGGTCACCCGGGCTGAGGAGGGCAGCAGACGGCGCCTCAGGAAGGCGTTGAGCAGAGTGCTCTTGCCGCTGGACGCCTCGCCGAACACCGCGACCCGCAGCTCCGGGTCCGCCGCGCGGGCCTCGACCGCGCGGAGGCGGGAGCGCAGCGCGTCCCGGCGTTCGGCGGGGAGGCGAAGACTGTCGAGCGTGGTGTGGACCCACCGCAGGTGTCCGGCGACCGCCGACTCCCACCCCTGGTCCTGGATGTTGCCCACCAGCTGTTCTGTCACGCCGTCAGCGTAGGAACGGTTGTGGGGTCAGCTTCTCGTCAGACGATGGGATCGGCGCGATGGGCGCGGCAGATCGTACGCCGGTCAGGAGGCACGGCAGATCGTACGCCGGCCAGGGCACCGTGCCGCAGGAGCCGGGGCGACACGACACGTGGACGGCGGGGCGTCCGCCGCCATCTCCGAGGCGCCGAGCTCGTATGGGCGGCCGTGCTATGCCCGGCGGTAGATCGTGATCGAGTGGCCGACCTCGTCGATCGGCTCGGCGCTGTCGATCAGCGCCGCCAGGCGGCCGGTGGCCTTGGCGATCGAGGAGTCCGACACGACGAGCAGCCCGTGCACCTCCTTCGGGGACACCTTGCGCGGGTCGGAGGCATCGATGCCGTAGGAGGACGGCACGCCGCTGCCCTTGTAGACGAGCCAGATCTTCTCGTCGGGGTACCGCTGCCGGAGGCGGTCGGCCAGCCGGCCCAGGTCCTGGCCCCAGTCGACGTTCGAGTCGTGCAAGCGCAGGTGAGTCTTCGACGGTCCGCCGAACGCCTCGTTGGAGTACGGCAGGTAGTACGGGTACGTCCGCAGCGAGCTGACCGCGACGAACAGGGCCAGCGCCGCCGTTACGACGTGTGCCCACCGCCATCGGAAGGCGACCACGCAGGCTGCCGCGACCGCCAGGAACATCGGCACGAAGACGGCGTACCGGACGCCGAAGTCGCGGGACCCGTTCATGGCCGCGGCCAGCAGTACGGCCGTGGGGACGAGCACGTACAGTGCCGCGGGCCGCAGCCGGGGAACCGTCACGACCGCGACGGCACCGGCCGGCCACAGTGCGAGCAAGCCGAGCGGCGTCTTCACCAGCAGCGCCGCGGGCAGGTAGTACCAGAGCGAACCGACGTAGTGACGGCCGAACAGGAAGCCGTGCCACGGGGCGTTCTCGAAGCGGAACTGGATGAGCATGCCGTCCCGATACGGCCGCGGGAACGGCAGCCAGTCGACGACAAGCCCGCGCAGCCCGCGGGTGACCGGCAGGTTCTCGGGAGCCGTCCAGCGCAACCGCGGGTCGACGGCGAGGTAGGTGGCCCACACCACGGCGACGGCGACCAGCGCCACGACGACCGCTGCCGCCGCGCCGAGGGCGAGAAGCCGCGCCGTCCTGCGCGTGCCGAGGTCGTGCGTCCGACGGGCGTACCAGACCGACAGGACGACCAGGAGCAGCAGCACCGGAACCGCGGGCAACGCGCTCATCTTCGTGGCCACGGCCGCGCCGAGCGCCACCCCGGCGAGCGGGAGGCAGAGGCGCGGCCGCCGCCGCGCCCGCCACAGCAACCAGACCGACGTCAGCAGGAAGCCGGCCGCCGGTACGTCGAGCGTGGCCAACGAGCCGTGCGCGATGATGTCGGGCGAGAACGCGTACAGGGCGAGCGCCGACAACCCGCCCACAGGGCCGACGAGGTCACGGGCGAACGCGAGGACGACCAGCCCGAACAGCAGCGTCAGCACGATCACCGGCAGTCGTGCCGACAGCAGCAATTGCCGGGGATCGTTGCCCGATTCGTACAGCAGACGCCGCCCGAGCGCGGTTTGGCCGCCGGCGAAGGCGGGGTCGAGATGCGCGTCGGCGAACGCCAGCCCGGTCCCCATGATCAGCTTGCCCAGCGGCGGATGCTCGGGGTTGTACCGCAGGCTGTGCTGCTGCTGGTAGACCACCGCCGTGCCCGCGTACACGGGCTCGTCGATGGTCGGGGACTGCTCCACGGCCGTCGTGACCATCGCGAACGCCATCTGGGCGAGGAGCACGACCACGCCGAGCCCGAACAGCCACCGCTGGTGCCGCCGCAGCCCGTCGAGTCGGCCGGGCGGCTTCCCGGTGGTCGCCGATGTGGGCCGGCGAAGTTGAACGGGCGGTTCGGTGTGCCCGTCACCGTCGAGACCGAGGAGCGAGTGTTGTTCTTGCGTCATCGTCCCCGTACCCGGTGAGCGTCCGAACAGAGCCGCCACTCTGCCTGTTGGCCATGAATGATGGCACGACCCGCGCTATGTCCGCTCCCCGATCCCGAATCGGACAACCGATGGCCGCCTTGACCTCGGCGGTGGGTGTCTGGAGCTGTGTGTTGCTTCAGGCAGCAGTGTGACGCGGAGTCCACTCAGCTCCGGCGGCGCCTGTGGAGGATGCTCCGCCTGAATTCTTCGGGATGCCGTCGTGCATCGTCGGCGAAGTCCTCAAGAATCGACAGCAGCTTCGGGCCCTGTTCGGAGTTGATCTCTCGCTCCCTTTCCACGAACGGCGCGATGGCACGCCAGACTCGCACCGTCCGCATGGACATCGTCATGATGACCTCGTCATCAACGATGTTCAGCCGTCGCAGGCTGATGCATTGCTGAAAGAAGTACCCGATGTCGTAGACCGCCCGCCGCGCGTCCTCGGGCAGCCCTGAAACACCGAGTTGAGGATCATGCTCCCTCTGGAGTTGCTCGCACACGTAGCGGTATCGGTCCTGGAATTCGACGGACCGAAACTCATTGAACAGCCATAGATAGGCGGGGAGGTGGTTGGACTGCTTCATGAGGACGGCCTGTCGAAAGGCCAGATAGCTGGAGCTCGCCAGTGCGAGCACGGAAAGAACGATAGCGACGATGTTAAGGATCACCTGAATGTCGCCTCCATGCATGGGGAGTCATCCGGGAATGGACTCGGCGACGACGAGTCACCCCGGGCTGCTACACCATGACCCCCCGTCAGGGCCCGTGCAAGAAGGTCCAGGTGCTGCCGGCCCTGGCCGGCAGCACCTCGCCACCGCTGTTCGCGCAGCGGGCAGAAGGCGATCGTCATCCTCGACGGGACGCCGCTGCCGATCGACCGGAGCGCCGTCCGACGGACCGTACTGCTCCGGCAAGCGCAAACCCGCTCCCTACGGCACCGGCTTCGACGCGTCGCGCTGGTGCGGAATCGCGATCTCGCCCGGCTGTTGCAGTGCCACCGTCCGGGTGGGGGAGGGAATCGTGATGCCCTCGGCCTGGTACCGCTGGTGCAGGCGCTTGATGAACTCGTGCTTGATCCGGAACTGGTCGCTGAACTCGCCGACCCCCAGGATCACCGTGAAGCTGATCCTGGAGTCCCCGAACGTGTGGAAGCGGACAGCCGGTTCATGGTCCGGGACACCGCCGGTGATGTCCGTCATCACGCTTTCGACGACCTGGGTGGTGACCCGTTCGACGTGCTCGAGGTCGCTGTCGTAGCCGACTCCCACCTGCACCAGGATCGACAGTTGCTGTTCCGGCCGGGAGAAGTTGGTCATGTTGGTGCCGCCCAGTTGGGCGTTGGGGATGATCACCAGGTTGTTGGACAGCTGGCGCACCACGGTGTTGCGCCAGTTGATGTCGACAACGTAGCCCTCTTCGCCGCTGCTGAGCCGGATGTAGTCACCGGGCTGCACGGTCTTCGAGGCCAGGATGTGCACCCCCGCGAAGAGATTCGCGAGGGTGTCCTGCAGGGCAAGAGCGACCGCGAGACCGCCCACACCCAGCGCAGTGAGGAGAGGGGCGATGGAGACGCCCAGGGTCTGCAGCACGACGAGAAAGCCCATCGCCAGCACCACGATGCGCGTGATGTTGGCGAAAATGGTGGCCGATCCGGCCACACCGGACCTGGACTGCGCAAGGGACCTCACCAGACCGGTGATCACCCGGGCCGCGGTGAGCGTGACGACCAGGATGAGCAGAACGGTGAGAGTCCGGTTGACGTTGTGTCCGACCCTCTCCGTCAGCGGAAGTGTTGCGGCGGCAGCCGCCAGACCGGCGGTTATCGCCGCCCAGGGCACCACGGCGCGCAGCGTGTCGACGATGACGTCGTCCCCGTTCCACCGTGTCCTGCGCGCGTGCTGTCCCAGCCACCGCAGAGCCGCTCGCAGCAGCAGACCCGCGGCGATGCCGGCGGCCACGACGACTCCGGCGACGATCGCGTCGTGCAGGGTGAATGAGCGGTTCACCGGCCGGCTCCCGCGGCCTGGGCGAAGCGTCTTGCTGCGACTCGGATGTGATGTGCCGTCACCTTGCCACCTTGTTTGTCTCTATGGGGGTTGCGAAGGCGCCGAGACGTACGCGAACGACCCGACGCGACCTGCCATCCTGCCGCACGCGGTTCGGCATGCAGCGGGCGGCTCAGGAGGGAGATCTTCAGGAGGGGGACCTCAGGACTCCCCAGTGGGGTCCACCGCGTTGCTGGGGGTGGAGAGACCACAGACGTTCAGGGTGTTGGATGACACGCTGAGCTGTCAGAGGGGAGAGCCGCGTGTCATGGAGCATTCCTGCCCGGGACCGGGAACGGATGCCTACGCATTCGGGCGGTCAGGACTGGTTGGTCTCCTGGCACCTGCCGGACGACCCGCCGGCCGGCCGGCCGCATGGTGCCGCCGGTGTCTGCGTGGCCCGCGACCAGCTCGTTCTGATCAGTCACGACGGCGTGCACTGGGGTTTCCCGGCCGGTCGGCCCGACGGGGACGAGAGCATCGAGGAGACGCTGCGCCGGGAGATGTGGGAAGAGGCGTGTGTCCGGGTGGTCGGCGCCCGGATGCTCGGGTTCGCCCGCAGTGAGTGCGTTGGAGGGCACGAAGCGGGCCTGATTCTGGTTCGGTCCTACTGGCGGGCCGAGGTCGAGATCGAGCCCTGGGAACCGCGGTTCGAAATCGAGCACCGTCGGATCGTGCCCGGTGCGCAAGCCAGGGAATACGTTCGGGATCCGGACGGCGCGGCGACGCGCATCTCGTTGCGGGCGCTGACGGAGGCGGCCCTGGGGTGAGCCGTCGCTGAGCAAGATCTCGCGTACTCCAGGTCTCATCACAGGTGATCCGCAAAAGGCCTGGCGTGAGGATTGCGGCTGGGGTGTGTCCAAATTTTTAAGTAGTCACCGCGACGGTGCCTGCACGGATCGCTGCACGGATCGCTGAGGAAATCGCGATAACGGACAACGACCCGCCACCATTGTGCGCGGGTGTAAATATTTCCGTGGCTTGCCTCAGGTCTCCGGTGACGCATCAACAGTCGGCAGGAGGAAACGAGGATCATGAAGAACGGCCAGGCAGCCATGGCTATCGCCGGTGGCTACGTCCTTGGGCGCAGGCGCAAAACGCGCTTGGCTCTCGCCTTGGCCGCACTGGCGGCCCGTCGGGGGCTTGGGGGGCAAGGTGGTGGCAGGGCCGGTGAGCTCCTGAAATCGCCTGAACTCAGTCGTCTGACCAAGAATCTGCGCGGCGAATTGCTCGCGGCGGGCAAGGCCGCCGCCGCGGGGGCAGTGAGTAATCGAGTCGACTCACTGAGTGACCGGCTGGAGCAGCGAGCCACGTCGCTGCGGACCGGTCCGCCTGGGGAGAAGCAGAAGGAGCAAGAGCAGAACGAGCAAGAGCAGAACGAGCATGAGGAGGAGGGAAAGGGCGAGGAGGAACGCACGTCCTCGCAAAAGAAGGCTACGTCCGGCGGGAGCGCCCGCGGTAAAGGCGAAGGCAGCCGGACGACGAGCCCTCCGCGCAAGAAGAGCGGATCGGGTGGGGCGAAGAGGGAAACCGGTAGTTCGGGAGGCGCCAGGAAGGGCGGCTCGAGCATGTCGGCGCGGCAAAGCCGAGGATGATGACGTATGGCTGAACAGTCTGCTAGCCCTTCGGGCGGCCGGGGCACCCTGAGCCAGGAACTGCACACCGACCGCTTGATGAAGGAAGTACAGGACCTTCTCGAGGCGCTCGGAGAGCGGGCGCTCAGCACGCTGACGGACAAGGTGGGCGACGCCACTCAGCGCCTGACCGACCTCGGGTCGGGCGAGGGCGGCCCCGGCCTGATGGCCGCGCTCACCGGCGGCAAGTCATTGGCGGAAGGCAAGTCCCCGCTGCGCTCGGCGCTCAGTGGCGGGCTCACCGGGGTGAAGGAAAAGGCCAAGGAGGCTCTTCCCGGGGTCGGGAAAGACGGCGGCGGCAGCAAGGACCAGAAGATCAAAGTCGTCAATATCGTCGAACAGATCGATGTCGGGATCCCCGTCTCGGCCGCCTACGACCAGTGGACGCAGTTCGAGGAGTTCCCGGCGTTCATGAAGAAGGTGGAGCACGTCGAGCAGGAGTCGGATACCGAAATCGCCTGGAAGGCGCAGGTTTTCCTCTCGCACCGGAAGTGGCAGTCCACCATTCTGGAACAGGTTCCGGATGAATTGATCGTCTGGCGCTCGAAGGCCGACAAGGGCCATGTCGATGGTGCGGTCACCTTCCATGAGCTCGCACCCAACCTCACACGGATCTTGCTGGTCCTGCAGTACTACCCGCAGGGGTTCTTCGAACAGACGGGGAACCTGTGGCGGGCGCAGGGCCGCCGGGCCCGGCTGGAACTGAAGCACTTCCGCCGTCACGCCATGACACACACCCTGCTCCATCCCGACGAGGTCGAGGGGTGGCGTGGCGAGATTCACGAGGGGGAAGTCGTGGACGGCGGCGAGGAGGAGGGCGACGAGGCCCGGGAGGAAGAGTCCCAGGAGCCCGAGGACGAGTACGAGGCGGAGGACGAGGAGCAGGAAGCCGAGGACGAGGGGACTGAGGACGCGTACGACGAGGAGGACGAGGAGGAGGAAGCCGAGGACGAGGGCGGCGACGAAGAGGACGAAGACGAGGACGAACGCGACGAGGACGAGGGCGAGCCGCCGGCGGAGCGTCAGCGGCGGCGGTCCCGGGCCGCGTCGAGGTGACCGCGATGACCATAGCCAGCCAGCGCAGTAACTACCTGGACCGGCCCTCCTCCAGCGGACTCGTCGATGTCGTCGACCTGATCCTGGACAAGGGCCTCGTGATCGACATCTACGTGCGCGTGTCCTTGGTGGGCATCGAGCTGCTGACGATCGACGCACGGATCGTCGTCGCCAGCGTCGACACGTACCTGCGGTTCGCAGAGCGGGTGAACCGACTGGACCTCGCCCGGAGCGGGACCGAGACCCGCGGCCTGCCGGGAGTGATGGAGGAGATCCACGAGGGCGGCGCGGAGCACAAGACCAAGGGTGTCCTGGAAGGTGTGAAGGAGAAGGTCGGCGATGTCCTCGGAAGCGACGAGGACGAGGACACCGGCCGGGGCGACGACGAGCAAGAGGAGGAGGACGACGGAGGGGAGGAGCAGCGGCGGGAGGAACGTCCCCGTCAGCGGGAGGAACGTTCCCGTCGGCGGGAGGTAGGTCCTCGTCGCGGTTCACGAACCGTCAGGTCCAGCCGTAAGGAGCGGGAACAGTGACCGCCGCAGCCGCGGAAGCGGCACCTCAGCCCGCCCTGCGTGCCTTGTACGTCTACGGTGTCGTGCCGGCGTCCGAGCTGTCCGGGCAACTGGAAAAGCTCCCTGCCGTGGCAGAGCCCGAAGCTCCGGTGCAGCTGATAGCGCAGGGCGGAATCGCCGCGGTCGTCAGCGAGGTGCCCACCGACCGCCCCCTTGGCACCCCGGAGGATCTGCAGGCCCACGCGAACGTCCTGGACAGTCTCGCCCGCATTCCCGTGACCGTACTGCCCTTCCGTTTCGGCACGGTACTGCCGGATGCCGGAGCGGTGACCGACGAGCTTCTGGGGAGCGGTCACGAGGATTTCGTGAGAGCGCTTGACCGGCTCGCCGGCCGGGCTCAGCTCACGCTGCGGGCCCGGTATGTCGAGGACACCGTGCTACAGGAAGTCATCGAGGAGCGGCCGGACATCAGGGAGCTCCGGGAGCGTTTGGCCGGGCTGCCCGAGGAGGCCGGCTATGAAGACCGTATTCGCCTCGGCGAGCTCGTCTCCGAGGCGATCACCGCCAAGCGACGAAGGGACGCCGCCGAACTGGAGGAATTCTTCGAGCCTTTCGTCGACGCCACGAAGTCCGTCGAACCGGCCTCCGCCGAAGGGGTCGTGGACTCGTCCTTCCTGGTCGAGGACCGGCACCGCAAGGAGTTCGAAACGGCCGCGGAGGAGCTCGCCCGGCGCTGGTACGACCGGGTCCGGCTGCGCCTGCTGGGGCCGGTTGCTCCGTACGACTTCGTGGACGATGCGCTGAGCGACACAGAGGGAGACCGCTAGCCATGGGACTGTTCACAGGACTGCTCACCCTCCCACTCGCTCCGGTGCGCGGAGTCGCGTGGATAGGGCAGCGGATCTATGACGAGGCACGTCGCCAGACCACTGACCCCGCGGTGATCCGCGAACGGCTTGCCGAGGTGTCGGACGCACGGGCCGCCGGGGAGATCAGCGAGGAGGAGGCAGCGCGCCGGGAGAAGCAACTCGTGCGCCGTCTCTTCTCCTCCGGGCCGCCCGGCCCCGGCGTGGAGGCCTGAGCCGTGCCCACGGCTGGCCGCCCCGACGATGCGCGCGCCCGGGCTTCCGACCGCGATCCCGACCGCGCCGGCGCCAAGTCGGCCAACAGGTCGGCCAAGCGGTCGAGCGACCGTCGGGAGCGGGCGACGACGCGTGAACCGGACCGCTCGGACCGCCAGTCCAGGCAGGAAACCGCCCCCGCGGAGGGGAAGCGGGAGACCCGGCGCAGGACTCCCGGTCTCACAGCTCGCGAGGCCGCCGCGCACGCCGCACTCCACGTCCAGGGCTTCACCGGACGGCAGCCCGAAGGCGTGACCTCGCTGGAACACGACGAAGGCGGCTGGCGCGTCGGCATCGAGGTGGTGGAGACACACCGGATACCCGACTCGACCGATGTCCTCGCCGAGTACCAGGTCGAGGTGGACGAGGAGGGAGAACTGCTCTCCTACCACCGCGATCGGCGCTACTACCGCAGCAGGCCGGAGGAGAGCGGCTCATGAGCCAGGACAGCGGATGGAGCGGTCCCAGCCGGCGTATGGGCGATGCGTACGAACCCGCCCGCCGGGAGCCGGCCAACCTCGCCGACATCCTGGAGCGGGTGCTGGACAAGGGCATCGTCATCGCGGGCGACATCCAGATCAACCTCCTGGACATCGAGCTGCTCACCATCAAGATCCGCCTGCTGGTCGCCTCCGTCGACCGGGCGCGGGAGATGGGCATCGACTGGTGGGAGCACGACCCCACGCTCTCGTACGGGAAACGTGACGTCCTGGAGGAGAACGAGCGCCTGCGCCGCAGGATCGGCCAGTTGGAGGCGCGCCGGACCGACGAACTCGAAGGCCGGCACGACTACGCGTACGAGGAGGACGAGGAGGGGCCCGGGGCGACGCGCCGACCGCGTGCGCAGCGCCCGGAGCGCGGGGGAGAGGCAGAGACATGAGTGAGCCGAACGCCACCTGGGTCTACGCGGTAACCGCAGCGGCCGCGACGGATCCCCCACCCGGCCTGGATGACATGACCGGTGTGGCAGGTGAGCGAGTGCGCCGGATCGAGAGCGCCGGCCTGTCGGCCGTCGTCGGCTCCGTCCCGCTGTCCGACTTCAGCGAGCCCGCGCTGCGCGAGCATCTGGAGGACCTGCGGTGGCTGGACGAGGCCGCCCGCGCTCACCACCGGGTCATCGACGCCGCGGTCGCCGCCTTCGAAGGCGTCGTCCCGCTGCGCTTCGCGACCGTCTGCCACGACGACGAACGAGTCCGCTCCCTCCTCCAGGAGCGGCGTCAGGACTTCACCGTGGCGCTGGAGCGGGTGACGGGCCGTACGGAATGGGGGGTGAAGGCATACGTCGATCCGCGCACGTTCGCCGCCGGTGCCTCCGGGCCGGACGCCGCGCCCGCCGCCGGGGCCGGGGCATCGCACGACCGGGCCGGAGGCGGAGAGAGCCCAGGAGCGGCCTACCTCCGGCGCCGGAAGGCGGAGCGCAAGAGCCAGGAGACCGCTCATCAGCGGGCCGCGCAACGAGCGCAGGACATCCACACGGCTCTCGGCGCACTGGCCGCGGAATCGGCAGAACACCAACCGCAGGACGCCCGGCTGGCCGGATACGAGGGCTGGATGGTCCTCAACGGCTCCTACCTCGTGCCCGACGACCGTGCGGAGGATTTCGCCTCCCTCGTCGCGAGCCTGCGGGTGCGCTTCCCGGACGTACGCCTGGAGCTCAGCGGCCCGTGGCCGGCGTACTCGTTCACCGGAACGGAATCGGAAACAGGCATGGGGGCCCGCGACGGAACCGGCGAGAGCGAGGTGTGAGCGCTGTGACCGGCGGACCGCCCTCGCGTTCTTCCCCGCAGGCTTTGCGGGGACGCGAGATCGCCCTGGTCGATCTGCTGGACCGGGTGCTCGCGGGGGGCGTGGTGATCAGTGGCGAGATCACGCTGAACATCGCCGACATCGACCTGGTGCGGGTATCGCTGCGAGCGCTCGTGGCTTCGGTGCGGGAGGCAGCCGAGGGCGGCGCGGAGACGAGCCGCCCGCTCCCGGGCGGGAACGGCCCCGGGGAGCCGCAGTGACCGAACGTGAGAACCGCCTTACGCCCCGCGAGCGGGAGGCCGAACGCAAGGCCTCCGGAGTTCGCAGGCGTATCGAGGTGGACCCCGAATCGGTGGAGCGCGGCCTTGCCGGGCTGGTGCTCACCATCATCGAACTGCTCCGCCAGCTCATGGAGCGGCAGGCGCTGCGCCGAGTGGAGCAGGGCGGCCTCAGTGATGAGCAGATCGAGGAGCTGGGGCTGACCCTGATGGCCCTGGAGGAGCGTATGGAGGAGCTCCGGGAGCACTTCGGCCTGGAGCCCGAGGACCTCAACATCGATCTCGGCCCGCTCGGTCCTCTGCTGCCGCGCGACTGACCACGCCGGGGACGCATGCGCAGCACCCACAGGAGCCTGCGCGTCCGTCAGGCCTCGTCGCGGGAGGGCGGAGTACCCCAGGCCGGCGACAGGACCTCGGTCGGGACGCTGTCCGGGGGGAGCCCTTCTCTCTCATGCCGCGGTGTCTTCCACGCCTGGCCCAGGACCTTCCGGTGCATGGCTCAAGGTCTGGGTGACGGTGACGAGGATGGTGACCGGTTCCGGTGGCCCGTGCCGGCTCAGATGGGCGGTGACTGCCGACCGGACCTCCTGGCGTACTTCCCGGGCGGTGTCCAGAGCGCGGCGGTCCTCGAGCAGGATGCAGCGCACTTCCACGTGCCAGCCGGGGGCCTCGGGTGTGTGTTCGGCTCGGATGCCGGCCTCTGGGGGCAGGACAGCGGGTTGCCGGATATGGGCGGCGCTGGCCAGCTGGTAACCGAGGCTGGGCTGCAGTCCGACCACGCCCGGGACCGCGAGGGCCGTGCGTGCGGCGGTTTCGTGGATGTCCACCGCGCTGACGATGGTCATCGGTCTTCGCCTTCCTGGGTAGGGGTCCCGCCCGATTCGGGAGGCTGGCGTGGCTCCAGTATGTCCACGATCTCCAGGTCGATGCCGTTGATGGCCAGCCCGAGGGTCCGCTCCGCGGCGTCGAAGACGGCTCGGCGCACTTCGCCGGCCCGGTCGGGCACAGGCCGGTCGAGCGCGACGTACAAGGTGAGCGTGATGTGCACGGCTCTGCCGTCTTCGGCGGGGCGCAGGCGGCAGCTGGCGGCCTGCGAGCCGGGAACGCTATCGGCGGCTCTGCGGAGGACTTTCGCGGCTGCGGTCTCGGCGATCTGCAGGTCCTGCGCGGGGTCGTCCAAGGGCAGCATCCGCCCGAGCCGCACTTCGGCACGGACCGCGTGCATCACCCGTTCCGCGAGGGTCAGTCCGCTGGGCCGCTCCTGGTCGCGCATGGCCCGAGTGGCCTCGTCCAGAGCCGCCAGTCCTTCGACGGCCTGCCTGCAGTACGGGCAGTCGGCGGTGTGCGGATCCGGAGGGAGGCCCAGATGGCCCATATCGCGGGCCTGCTCCCAGACGACGCGGAGTGGGCGCCCGCAGGGCAGCAGCTGATCGCCGGCGAGCAGCGCGGCGTCGGCGGACTGGCGCGAGTCGGCCGCCTCGGCGCTTGCTTTCTGCGGCTCGTCGCCGGTGGGCCCGGCATGCGGGTCGTCTAGCGCCATGGACCCATCTCCTTCGTCAGAGAGCGCCGTGCTCGAAAGAGTCTGCCGCGCACGGTCTGCTCGCTGGTGCCCGTCACCTGGGCGATCTCCTCATAGTGGAGGCCGTGCAGTTCCCGCAGCACCCAGCACACGCGCTGGTCGGGGCTCAGCCTGCCGAGCGCCTCGGCCAGGGCGGTGGTGGCGGCAACGCTCTCGGCGGCGCGTTCGGGTGCGGTGTGCCCGTTCCGGGTCGCGGGCTCGGGGACGGCGTCCAGGGGGACGGTGAGGGTGCGGCTGCGGAGTGTGTTGAGGCAGTGGTTGGTGACGATGCGGTACATCCAGGTGCGGAACTGGGCGTCGCCCCGAAACTCCGGCAGTCGGCGCCAAGCGCCGAGGAAGGAGTCCTGGACGGCGTCCTCGGCGTCCGCGATGTTGCCGAGCAGGTGATGGGCCAGCGCGAGCAGCGAGCGGCTGTGGCGGCGGACCAGGACGGCGAAGGCCTCGTCGTCGCCTTCACCGGCCCGTATGGCCAGCAGCCGGTCATCCAGGCTGTTGAGCCCGTCTCCTTCGAGCCCCTTGCCTTCGAGCCCGTCCTCCCCGGCCATGGCTCGGGCGGCCGGCGGCGGAGTCGGTTCACTGCGCGACCCGCCGGCGTTCCGCGGAGGTGATGGGCGTCCGTTCTGCTTCTGCATCGCCTGCTCACTCTGGCCTGGTCCGGTGGGCCGGGGCCCGTTGGCGGCCAGCCACCGCTCTGACGAGGCGCGAAACCCGACCAGGTGCTGCAGAACTCATCGTATGTGATCCGCATCACCTCAGAGCGTGAGGATTGCGGCTGGGGTGTGTCCAACTCTTCGACGGGCACCGGGACGGTGTCCGCGCGGATCGCTGAGGAGATCCTCATGACGGACACGACCAGCCGCCCCGCCACGGGCAGGGGCCGCTTGGACGAGGTTGGAAATGAGCTGCAGGGCGGCAGGGGCGCCACCGTCGCACCCGAGAATCGCGGGCGGACCACCATTTCGGACAGCGTGGTGGAGAAGATCGCCGCGATGGCCACCCGCGAGGTGTCGGGCATCCACAGTCTCGGGGCGGGAATGGCCCGGGCCATCGGGGCCGTCCGTGACCGGGTACCTGCCGGCCGGCCCGGCCTCACCCGCGGGGTGACGGTCGAGGTGGGCGAGCGCCAGGCGGCCGTGGACCTCGACGTCGTCGTCGAGTACGGCGTCTCCATCGTGGATGTGGCCGGGGACGTCCGCATCAACGTCATCTCGGCTGTGGAGCGTATGACCGGCCTGGAGGTCGTCGAGGTGAACATCGCCGTCGACGACGTTCACCTTCCCGACGAGGAGGGTGAGAAGGAGGCGACCGAAGGCCGCGTGGCGTGAGCCCGGCCCCGGCCCGGCCCCCGAGGTCTGTCCTCCGGCGGACGCCGAGGCGCGCGGGGAGACGGACATGAGATGGGTGAGTGAGAGATGAGCACACGAACCGTGGGCCTGCTGGCGGGCATGGCCCTGGGCTTCGCCGGCTACTTCGGCGACTTCGAGGCGTTCCTGCTGGTGGCGGGCCTGGGTGCACTGGGCCTGATCGTCGGCAGCTTCCTGCAGGGCGACCTCGCCGTCGGCGACTTCGTACGCCGCCGGGAGGACGTCGGTCGCAGGGAGTCCAGCAGGGCGTCCAGCAGGGCGTCCAGGCGTTCCCAGAGTGACTTCGGGCCTACCCGCGGCCGGGTGTCATGAGCGCGCATCTCCCTCCCCCGGACCCTTCGGGCAGCCCGCCCAGGGAAGCGGGAGCAAGTGCGCCGCGGCTTCCGCTGCCGGCCGAGCGCGGCGCGACCGTGATCCCGGCCAGGGTGGTGGCCGACATCGCCGCCCGGGCCGCTTACGAGGCCTTGACCCGGCAGGTGGGCCTGCCGCCCGCACGCCGCGGACTCGCGGCACCTCGTTCCTCGGCGGTGGTCCACGACGGATCGGCCCGGCTGGGCCTGACCCTGGACCTGCCCTACCCCGTGGACATCGCCGGGGTCTCCCGACAGATGCAGCGCCGCATCGCCGAGCGGGTGGCTCAGCTGACGGGCATGCGCGTCAGCGAAGTCACCCTCATCGTCCAGCGGCTGGTGCCCGCCGAGAGCCTGGAACGGGGCCGAGTCGCCTGACGACCAGGCGCGGCACCCATGCCACGCAAGGAGGGCCATGAGTCACGAACAGGCGCCCGTCACGCCGGAACCCGACCCGCCGGAATCCGTCACGCCGGAACCTGGCACGCCGGAGCCCGGCCAGCCCTCGCAGCCCGGGCGGACCGCCTCGGCGACGCGGGACAGGAACCACGAGGCCGCTGAACTGCCCGAGGGCGGCGAGCGCCCGCCGGAGGCTCTGGCGAGCGACGGCGAGCCGCGCCCTTCGCCCCGGCCCTGGTCCCCGCGCCGGATACCGGCAGCGCTCGCCGCGCTGGTGGTGCTGGTCGGCGCCGGGATGCTCCTGGTCGACGTCGTCTCGGTGCGGGCCGGAAACGAAGCCGCCGCCTGGCGCAAGGACTTGGCCGACGAGCTGGCGAGCCGTCCGGTGGACGACGTCTGGATGCTCACCGGCGCCGCGGTCGCCGCCGCCCTCGGTCTCTGGCTGATCGTTCTGGCACTCACCCCCGGCTCGCGCAATCTGCTGCCGCTGCACATCCTCGACAGCCGCGGTTCGATGCGCGCCGTTCTGGACCGTCGCGGCGCCGCACAACTGCTGCGTGACGCCGCCATGCGCGTCCCCGGGGTCAGCCGGGCAAGGGTCCGGGTACGCCGACGCCGCGTCAAGGTCCGCGCGGACGTGCGCTTCCGCGACCTGCACGAGGTTCAGGACGAGCTGACGAGCACCCTCAAGCACGAGCAGATCGACCGACTCGCCCTGGCCCGTCTGCCGCGGCTGACGGTCCGCGTGCGGCGGCGCACGACATGACCGGCCCCAGCACAGGGACACCGCCGGGGAACTGGAGGAGACGATGAAGGCCCGGACCATGGTCAACCGGATCCTGCTGGGGCTGGCCGGAGGGGTGTTGCTGGGCGGTGGCCTTCTGGTGCTCGCCGGCGGCCTGGATGTGTATCGGCACTGGAACCTCACGCCACCCAGCGGTTGGCCTCTGACCTCCCCGCACGACGTCGTGCTCAGCCACGCCGACCGCACCGCCTGGACCGACCAGGGGTGGTGGTGGCCCACCTTCATCGCCGGTCTCGTCCTCGTCGTCCTGCTCGCCCTGTGGTGGTTGCTGGCCCTGCTGCGCCAACGCCGCCCGGGCCGGATGCCCGTCGGCGGAACGCCCCCCGAGCAGGGCGTGGAACTGCGCGACCAAGCGCTGGGCGACGCCCTCGCAGCCGAGGCCGGCTCCCTGCCCGGTGTCGAGGAGGCCGCGGCGCGGATGGCAGGCCGGCCCGCCCGCCCCGAGGTCCGGGTCAGACTCACCCTCACCGCCGACGGCGCCCCCGGAGTGGTCCTACGGGATCTCTCCCGCGGACCTGTGGAACGTGCCCGGGAGTCCACGGGCTGGGAACAGCTCCCCACGCAGGTGCGCCTGCGGGTTGTCCGCCGTGGGCCGCACCGCGTCGAGTAGCACTCGGCGCGTGCGACACGCCTGGGGCGGCGTTCGTCCGCAGACCGCGAACTGGCGGCGCAGACTGTGTCAGCAGTCCACCCGAGGGGTTCCGATGATCTTCATCACTGCCAAGTTCAAGGTCCGTCCCGAGCACGCCGACCGCTGGCCGGAGATCGCCGCCGACTTCACCACCGCCTCGCGCAGTGAGCCGGGCTGCCTGTGGTTCCACTGGTCCCGGAGCATCGAGGACCCGGCGGAGTACGTCCTGGTCGAGGCCTTCCGCGACGACGAGGCAGGGGCGGCGCACGTGCAGTCCGAGCACTTCAGGACCGCGCAGCAGACCCTTCCGCCCCATCTTGCTGAGACACCACGGATCGTGAACACCACGATCCCGCAGGACGACTGGTCACTGCTGGGTGAGTTCACTGTTCCCCGGCAGGAGTGAAGCCGTTCCCCGGCAGGACTGACATGGCCTGAAGGGAACCACCGACAACGCCCATACGTCACATCTCCGTGAATCGACGGAGGAACGTCACGTTCGCGGCGGTGGCCCTGGCCTGCACCGCCGCCCTGGCCGCCTGCGGCACGGAGACCGGCAGCGGAAAAGTGGGCAGCGCGGCGCCCGTGACCGGTGTTCGCTGGGTGCCGAAGAACGTCACCGTCGACGGCGAGGAGTACACTCCGCCGTCGAAGTCCGGCGCCTATGTGGAGTTCAACCCCGGCAGGACGGACGATGCCGGAGGAAGGTCCGGAGGCAGCACGGGCTGCAATCACCTCGGCGCCGACGTCGAGATCGAGGGCGATACGATCAAGGTCTCCGACATCGCGATGACCGCGATGGGTTGCCCCGACGGCCTGCAGCAGTTCGAGGAGCGGTTCGTCGAAGTCTTCTCGGGCAACCTCAGGGCCAAGGTCTCCGAAGAGGGCAGGACCCTCACCCTGAGCAGGGACAACGGCGACAGCATCACCCTCAATTCGGGGTCGCCGCCCTAACGCTCGAGGGCGGCAAGTAAGCGGACTCGGCGGTAGCCGGGTCAGAAGACGGGGAACCGGTCGGAGTGGGGTCTGCGACTTGGGACGGGTTGTCCCGGGGCGGGCCGATCCGCTGTTGTCGGGGGAGAACCAGGCCATGCCGAGCAGCGCGGCGACCACGAACGCCCCGGTCCCGGCGACCCCACCCGTAGCAATCTGTGCCGGCGCATTCCTGCCCGGAGGCGGAGGAGGAACTGCGGGGCGCGCACCCGGCGCGGCGAACGGGGCGGCTGACTGCATGGGCGGCGCGGCACGGCCCCGATGGCCGACTCGGTGTGCCCCTGACGCTAGAGTGCCGTGCTTGTTCGATTTGACGTCCGGCGAAGGGGGAGGGGCCGTGAGCGCCCAACTGAGGGAGACTGCAGGGGAGTTGGCGGCGGTGCTGTGGCGGGAGCACGCCGTCTACCGGGACCGGTCCGGGTGTGTGGTCATACGGGGTGAGCACGTGCAGCGCTGGATCAGCCTGGCCCCCGCCGGAGGCAGGGACGAGATCCTCGTCCGCGCGGGCCGCATCCTCGACGGCGGCACCACCGCCCCGGCGCGTTCGGAGGCTGTTGTGCCGCTCTCCTCCGGAACGGGCGAACTCGCCGCGACCTGCCGCCGCCTGCTCGCCGAGGCCGCTGCCCATGCCGCACCGGTTGCGTCGAGACCGGCAGAGTCCGGTCGGGGCAGGCGGTCCGGGAAGTCCCCGCGATCCGGGCGCAGAGGGAGACGCATGGGCTTCAGCTCCTGGGTGATCGTCGCCTGCGTAGCCGGTGTTGTCGCTCTCTCCGCCTACAGCACGTCGATCGGCGGATAGGCGGGCCTGCCACAGCCGGCGGCCTGCCGATACGGGATCTGCAGGCCGCCGGTTCACAGATCAGCGCCCGTCGCGGATCAGCGAACGGACCAATCGGCAGGTGGTGTTGGACGGCGGGTGGATCCCGATCCGGGCCGCAGTGGTGCGTATCGTGCTGTTGGGGGCCTGCTCAGTGCGGTAGACACCCGTGTCGAGCAGGGCGATGGCCAGGCGCATGGCCTTCAGCTTGCGGTTGTGGGACTCGTACCATTCGCGCGGCTGCCCGGTCGGCAGCGGCTTCTTCTTCAACGGCTCAAACGGCTCGATCGTCGGCTTCGTCGTGTGCTTCGTCGTGGGCGGTGGCGTGTGCGGCGTGTTCGGCTTCTTCGCGATTGCGGCTACGGCCATCGGCGACCTCCTGGCGCGGTGGTTGGAACCCTCACGAACCGCCTCTATTTTACTGCCAGGCACTGACAACGGCCCTGGCCAGAGTGGGTCTGACAGTGCCTCGGAGTACCGTGGGGCGTATGGAGATCTGGATCAACCCGGCCTGCTCGAAGTGCCGCAGTGCGCTCACCCTGCTCGACGCCGAGGGCGCCGGCTACACCGTCCGTCGCTACCTGGAGGACGTCCCCAGTACGGACGAGATCCGCGAGGTGCTCGGCCGCCTCGGCCTCGAGCCGTGGGACATCACGCGCACCCAGGAGGCGGCCGCGAAGGAACTCGGCCTGAAGACCTGGCCGCGCGACGCGGCGTCGCGGGACCGCTGGATCACGGCGCTCGCCGAGCACCCCAAGCTGATTCAGCGCCCCATCATCACCGCGGATGACGGATCTGCGGTGGTGGCGCGCACGGAGGAAGCGGTGAGGGACGCGCTGTCACGCTGAGGAACCGGGCCGTTCCACTTGACCAGTTGTCCGCAGCCGGGCCGTTTCCCCTCTTCTGGCGCGGGTACCCCGCGTCCGGTCCGAAGGAAGGGCAAAGGAAGGGCCATTGCCCCGCCGGAGAGTTCTTCCGGAGACCAGGACCGACTGCACGCGGCATGAAGGGTGGTGCGATTTCATGGGTTGGTTTCAGAGGCCGACGATCCAGGCGCCGACACCGGCGGAGAGCGTCGAGGACGCCACGGTCCGGTACCTGATGTACGGGCTTCTGCCCTCATGGTTCGTGCCGGGGCTCGCGGACTGGGTCATGCACCGCCGCACCCGCATCGAGGACACCACGGGGACCAAGGAGTCCCTGATCCACTCGCTGATGATGGCAGAGGTCGGCGTGCCGATCGCGCTCACGCTGCTGTACGAGGTCAACCCGCTGCTGCTGAGCGTGCAGTTGGGGGCGGCAGGGGTGCACGAGGCGACGGCGCTGTGGGACGTACGGACCGCGGTCCGCAGCGACCGCGAGGTGAAGCCGGTGGAGCAGCACATCCACAGCTTCCTTGAAGCGCTGCCCTTCGGTGCGCTGGCGTCGCTGATGTGCCTGCACGCCGATCAGGTGCGGTCGCTGCTGCGCGGGGGCGCGGGCGACCCCTCGGCCTGGCGCCTGGTGCCCCGGCGCCGGCGGCTGCCGGTGCCGTATCTGGCGGGAATCGCCGCCGCGATCGGGGTCGCGGTACTGCTTCCGTACGGCGAGGAACTGCGCCGCTGCCTCCGCGCGGCACGGGTCAACGCACGCAAGGCACGGGCAATGGCACGGAAGGAGCGTGCGGGGCGGCAGGGTCATGCATGAGCGAACTGTGGCAGCACTTCTGTGCGGTAGAAGTCGAAGAATCCGCGCTGGTCGGGGCCGATCTGGGTCACGTAGACCGTGTCGAATCCGGCATCGGCGAACGTGCGCAGCGCGGCGATGTGCTGGTCCGCATCGTCGCCGCAGGTCATGCCGTTGGCGACCATGTCCTCCGTGACCAGCTCGCAGGCTTGCTCGAAGTGGCGTGGAGTGGGGAGGACCTGGCCGAGTTCGCCGGGGAGAAGCATGTTGGGCCACAGCCGCCACGCCGTACGTACCGCTTCCTGCCGGTCAGGCCCCCAGCAGACCTTGAGGCCGCCCTGCACCGGCTTTCCCTTGCCGCCGCTCTTGCGGAACTGGGCGATCAGGTCCTCATCCGGCATCATCGAGATGTAGCCGTCGCCGATGCGGCCTGCGAGCGCGGTGGCAGCCGGGCCGAAGCCTGAGACATCGATCGGTACGGGTTCGTCGGGGAGGGTGTAGAGCCGGGCGTTCTCCACGGTGTAGTGCCGTCCCCGGTGGCTGACCTCCTCACCGGTGAACAGCCTCCGGATGATCGTCACGGCCTCTTCGAGCATCTCCATGCGCACCGAGGCACTCGGCCAGACGTCGCCGAAGATGTGCTCGTTCAGAGCCTCGCCGGTGCCGATGCCGAGCCGGAACCGCCCTTCGAGCATCGCTGCCGAAGTGGCGGCGGCCTGGGCCACGATGGCGGGGTGTGTCCGCAGGCTCGGGCAGGTCACGGCGGTCTCCACCGGGAGCGACACGGCCTGGGACAGACCTCCGATGACCGACCACACGAAAGGGCTGTTGCCCTGGGCCTCGTTCCACGGGTGGTAGTGGTCCGAGATCCACAGTGACTCGAAGCCGGCCTGCTCGGCCATGCGGGCCTGTTCCAGCAGTTCACGAGGGCCGAATTCTTCGCATGCCAGAAAGTATCCGAAGGTGGTCATGTCCTCGCCTCCTGTTGCGACCGAGCTTCCTGAGGACCACGGGTGACCGGGGGAGGAGGGGAGAAACGCGGTGCGGCGGTGTGAGTGGCGCGGAACGGCGGGCTCGGCATGCCGGCGCTCATCTGGGTCCCGGCCGAGGACATCGCATCCGCGTACACGAGGTGCGCACGCTGACCGACCGCCGGGAAAGACCGGCGAGTTGGAGCCGAAACGCCGAGGTCAGCGGTTGGTCGGGGCTTCGGTGGGAAGGCCGCAGAGGCGGGCGGCGGAATTCCAGAGATCCTCCTCGCGGACCGGGTCGTAGGACTCGGCTGAGGACGGGGTGATCCTTCCCCGGTCGAGATACGTGCCGCTGCTGCCGGGGCGGGGCCCCGCGGCGGCGTGTGCCAGCCGACGGCCGGCCGTTCGCGGGCCCATCGCGAAGGGCGTCGCCCGCAGACCGTGGAGGAGTGTGCGGGACAGCGCGCGGGTCACCGGGCCCGCGTCCCGGACCAGTCCGGTTCCCGGCACGTACCCGGGGTTGTAGGTGAACACGTCGACGCCCGGGGGTAGTCGGCGCGCGAGTGCGTGCACCAGGTAGAGCACGGCGAGCTTGCTCGTCGAGTACGCCCGACGGCCCTCCGTGACGGAGTTCGCCCCGGGGCCCGTGGCCGGCCTGGCGAGTTGGGAGACGTCGTCCCACCGCGGGGCGGGGACCATCCCGAGGTTGTGTCTGAGGTCGCCGAAGTGCACATCGCTGCCCACCAGCACGATCCGGGACGGTGCCTCGAAGCGGCTGAGCAGCAGCCGCAGGAAGAGGTAGTTGGCCAGCACGTTGACCCCGAAGGTCATTTCGAAGCCATCGGCGGTGGCCTGCGTCCGGGAGACCAGTTGCAGTCCGGCATTGCCGAGACAGCCCCTGAGCGGTGGGAGGGTGCCCGCGTCCAGGCGCCGCCCGATCTCCGCCGCTGCCGAGCGGATGTCGTCGAGCGAGGCGAGGTCGCACGCGATGGTGGAGACGTGGGGATTGCCGGTGACTTCGGCCAGTTCCCTCTCGAGCCGACCGCCTTCCCGGTCTCGCACCGTCAGGAGAAGGTGCTGTTCAGGGCGGTTTTGCAGCAGGCGTTCGGCCGCTACCCGGCCGATGCCACGGCTGCCTCCGGTCATCAGGAGGGTGCCGGCGGGCGCGTTCATACAGCTCCAGGTACCTAGGCCCAAGTGGTACTCAGTACCGTACGTTACTCCGTTCACTGACGTCTACACTGGCGGTCATGACCGAACGCCGTACCCTCCGCGAGCGCAAGCAGCAGCGAGCGAGAGAGCTGATCATCGAGGCGGCGTTCGAGCTGTTCGCCGAGCGCGGGTTCTCCGAGGTGACGGTCGCTCAGATCGCCGACCGCGCCGAGGTCGGGCGCACGACGTTCTTCCGGTACTTCGGGGACAAGCAGGAAGTGGTCTTCGCCGACGAGCAGCGCTTGCTCGACCGGATGGCGGAGGGGCAGGACGCGCACGCGCCGTCGAATCCGCCGGGGCTGGGGGAAGCGCTGGCAGAGATCCGGGAGATCGTGCTCGCGATGTGCCGGGAGGTGACCAGCGATGCGGCACGGTACGTCCTCCACGAGCGGCTGATCGAGCAGAACCCGGAACTGCATGACCGCAGCGAGCGGAAGCTGCAGCGCTTCACCGAGGTGATGGGCGAGATCCTGCGGGCACGGGGCGCATCGGAGGTCACCTCGGCCATGGCGCCCCACCTCGCACTCGCCTGCTACCGCGCAGGCCGGCGGCTCGCGGGCCCCGACCCTCAAGCGCTGACCGGCTCGGTCGAGTCGGCCTTCGACGAGCTCGAGGCGCTCACGTGATCCGGTGTGGAGAGCGGGAGCGGTCGATGGTTGCCGCCTGGCGGCGGCATCCTGCACCTACCGGCCGTATTCGGTGAGCAGCAGGGCGATGTCGTCGGCGCGGTGTGTGGAGCGCCGGGCGTCCTGCAGGAGCCGGTCGGCGAGTTCGTCCAGCGAGCCCGCACGGGCGTGGGCCAGGGACGCCCGCAGGCGGTCGATGCCTATGTCGATGTCGGTGCCGCGTTCCTCGACCAAGCCGTCCGTGTAGAGGGCGAGGACGGAGCCCGGCGGGAGGCCCGTGCGGGTTCCCGGATAGACGCTCGCGCGATCCACACCGAGGAGTGGGCCGACGTCCAGGTCGAGGACGTCCGTCGTTCCGCCGGGACGGCGCAGCAGTGGCGGCGGGTGGCCGGCGCTGACGGCGTACGCGCGGTGGCTGCGGGGCTCGAGGCGGATGTAGCAGCAGCTGGCCAGCAGCCCGGGGTCCAGGTCGATGAGGGTCCGGTTGGCGCCCGCCATCACGTCGCCCGGCGTATGGCCCACCGCCGCGAAGGCCCGTACGGCGCTGCGCAGCTGAACCATGGTGGCCGCGGCGGCGATGCTGTGTCCCTCGACGTCTCCGATGACGAGCGACACTCCGATACCGGTGGGGATGACGTCGTACCAGTCGCCACCGATGTCCATTCCGCTGGTGCCGGGCAGGTAGCGGGCGGCGGTGCGCACGCCCGGGACCACCGGGAGCCGGTGCGGCAGGAACGCCTGCTGCAGGCCGCGGGCGAGGGCGTACTCCGAGTCGTAGAGCCGTGCTCGTTCCAGGGCCTGGGCGATCAGTCCGGCGAGTGCGGTGAGGACGTCCCGGTCCTTCGCCGTGAACGGGTGGACCTCGTCGAAGCCGAGTACGCAGGTGCCGACGGGGCGGCCGGAGGCGATCAGCGGCAGATACGCCCAGGAGCTCGCCTCGCCCGCGGGGGTGCCCGGGTATCCCCGGGCGAGGTCCTGCTGCGACTCGATGAAGAGCGGGGTCCCGGTGGTCAGGGCCTCGGTACCGGGCAGGTGGGCGTGCAGCGGCACGCCCTCCAGCCAGTCGAGGAAGTCCTCGTGGTGGCCGGTGTGGAAGAGCAGGTGCATCGTTCCCTCGCGGACCATGTAGATCGCGAGCTGCTGGCCACCGAAGGCCGGGAGAAGCTGGTCGGCGACGACCTCGCAGACTTCGCGGACGGTGGCGGCCACGGTGAGCGCGCTGCCCAGCTGCAGGACCTGGTACATGACGCCCAGGCGCGCCGGTGCGGCGGCGGGAGGCGCAGCGGAAGCCGTCGCGGGTGCGGCGGCGGGAGGCGTGGCAGGGGTCGTGGCGGCCGATGCGTCGGGTGCCGGGGCGGCCGAGGGGGGATGGCCGACGGGGACCACCCGGCCGGTCACCCCGTCCGCCTCCGGATGGAGGGCGAAGGCGAGCCACTGGTCGGGCGGGCGGAAGGCCAGGAAGGAGACCGGCGCCTGCGAGACCATCGCGGACCGGTGCCGGTACTCGATGTCCGGGTCGGACAGCCACGGCAGGACGTCCCAGAGACACTGGCCGAGCAGCTCGTCGCCGCGCACGCCCAGCAGCTGCAGGGCGCTGTGGTTGGCGTAGCCGACCCGCCCGTCCGGGGCGAGAGACAACAGCCCGTCCCGCAGTCGCTCGACCGCGGCGACGGCCCCACTGCCGGCCCGCGGGTCGACGACCGCACCGACCAGATGGGCACGCGCCCGCGCGTCGTCGGCCTCCGGTACGCGGCCCCACAACTCGACGGTCCGGTACACCCCCTCGCCCCCGCCGCCCCCTCCGCCCCCGCCGTCCCGTACGCGCAGGCGCCGCGCGACGATCCGGCCCTCGGCGGCCGCCGCGCGGGCCGCGGCCCGGAAGGCGGCGAGGTCGCCGGGGTGCAGGCGGGCGGCGAGCGCGTCGGCCCGTCCGTCGAAAGCACGGGGGTCGAGACCGAAGATCGCGCAGAACTCGTCGTCCACGGTGAAGGTGCCGGTGGCGAGGTCCCAGTCGAACAAGCCGACCCGCACGGCCGTCGCCGAGGGAGCCGGGGTCTCGACCGGAACCGTCTGCGGGTCGCACTCCACGGGATCGCCGGTACGGGCGCGGAGGGCGGCGAGCGAGGCGCCGAGCCGGTTGGCGATGGTCCGCAACTGGCGGCGCTGGGCCCTGGACAGCCCTTCGCTGCCCGGTGCCGCCGCCCAGACGGTCGCCAGCGCCCCGAAGGTCTCCCCACCCGCGCCCACCGGCACGGAGCAGGAGCCGAAGGCGTACGGCAGAGCCACCGAGAGCTGGGGGAACCGGCGCATCGTCTCGTCGGCGTCGGCCAGATGAACCGTGCGCCCCGAGCTGTAGGCCGCGGCGACCGGAATGGGACTGCTCACGGGAATGAGGCGCCAGCCGCCCAGCTGGGAGGGCGGCACCCCGCAGGTCGCGGCCAGCACGATCGAGCGGCGGTCGCGGGAGCGGAGAAATACGCTCCCGGCGTGCGCGCCCGTTCCCTTGACGGCCTTGACGACGGCCGCAGCAAGCAGTTCCTCGCGCTCCGCCGTCTCGCCGACGATCACCCCGCGCATACTCCCAGTGTGCGCAGGGGCGACCCGTCGGCCCAATACGGCGACCCGGCGAGATGAGCTCGTCACATCCCGCAATCACCTCTGCATCCTGGCCCGGCGGGGGCGTAGGCCGTATGGCGGCGGTCGTCGCGGCAGGGGACGCGGAGCAGAAGGAGGATTCGGTCAGGGGGTGACTACCGAGACGCACGCGAGAGGCGGAAACCCATGGCGAAGTACCTCTTCAGGGTCAAGTTGACCGTGGATGGCCTGAAGGGCCTGCTCAACGAGGGCGCCACTGCGCGCCGCGAGGTCGTCGAACGCATGGTCCAGAGCCTGGGAGGCCGGCTCGAATCGATGTACTGGGCATTCGGCGAGGAGGATGTCTACGTCACGGCGGACCTGCCGGGCAACACCTCCGCAGCGGCCATGGGTCTGGTCACGTCGGCGGCCGGTGGCGTCCGCACGAGCACGGTCGTGCTGCTGACGACCGAGGAGATCGACGAGGCGGTCCGCCAGAAGGTGGAGTACCGGGCGCCCGGCACCTGAGCGCCACTCCCCGGAACGACCGGCGAGCGCGCGCAGCCCGTTCGGGCACGGTTCAGGGCAGAGCGGCGCGTACGGGCCCGGCCGTACGGCCACTCCCATAACTTCTCTGCACGTGGATCGTGGACCGACTACCGGAACCGGCGGGGCCGCGGAGCGCCTGGAAACCCTCTCGGACGGGGTCTTCGCCATCGCGATGACCCTGCTGGTACTCGACGTGTCGGTGCCACCCGGGCTGAACAGCGCAAGATTCCACGAAGCCCTCGGCGAGGCCGTCCCCAACCTCGCGGCCTACGCGCTGAGCTTCGCCGTCATCGCACAGTTCTGGCGCGAACACCGCAGGATCCTCGGCGTCCTTCCCGCACCCAACGGCACCGTCACCGGGCTGACCCTGCTCGGACTCGCCCTCATCGCGCTCCTGCCGTTCCCCACCGCACTGCTGGCCGAATACGGCGACGAGCCCCTGGCCGTGGCCATCTACTCGGGCAGTGTCGCCGGCACGAACGCGGCGCATCTGGCGCTCCTGCTCACCATCCACAGGCGCCTCCCACCGCCGGCTGCGCCGGACACCGTCACGGCGCGGCGCCTCGGCACCGCCGATCTGGGCTCAACCGTGCTCGTCTTCGGCATCGCCGTACCCCTGGCCTTCGCATCGCCCGCCGCGGCCAAGTGGTTCTGGCTCACCCTGGTCCCCGCCAAAGTCGCGATCGACCGTCGGCAACGGCGCATCACGCCGCGCTCACGGCAAGGTCGTTGACCGTACGGGTGCCGGACCGTCGTCCGCCCACGTCGACCGGCACACACCCGGTTCCACCGCCCGAAGGACTCCATGGCAGCGCCCTCGGCCCTTCGTACGGGGCGCATGTCCGGTCACCGGCGCATGCAGGCGGACGGGCGCCCGGGCCGATCCGGAGGACGCCGCACCGGCGCGGCGAGCGGACCGCCTAGCGCCCGCGGACCCGCGGCGCTGGGCGTCGACGGCGACGCCGGGGACGGGTCCAACCTGATGGAGGTGGGCATCGCCGGCCGGCGGCTGTGGTGCGCCGTCGTGAGAGGACCGTGCGCGGCGTATGCGAACGTCTTCCGTACGTCTGCCGAGTGCTCCGGACCGAGCGCGGCGTGCAGGCGTTCCGAACGTGCGACCGGCTCGCCGGGCCCGGTTATGCGCCCGCGCCGGGGCCGGTGCGCCCCGTACCCACAACGGCCCGCCCCATGCGGCGGTATCGGCGAGCAGCCCGGCGTCGGCGAGGCGGGCGGAGGGTGGAGAACGCTCCTGCGCGCTCTGTGGATGCCGACCGCGGCCGTGCTTACCTCGTGCTCGCAAGAATTCCGGACCGTCTTGCGGAAGCTCATGCACGAACGCGCAAACAACCCCCCATTTCCTGCACGGGTGTTGGCCTACTGCACGTCGAGTGACAGGAGCACGTGATGGAACTTCCTTTAACGTCAACGGAATCGGCCGTCCGCAGTGAATTCCGGGGCCGCGGACTTCGCTGGCGCACGGCCGTGGTGGTGCTGGCGGGGGTCGGCGCGCTGAGCGTGGGGGCGCAGTTGCCGGCCCAGGCCCAGGACGGCGCTGTGTGGGACCGCCTGGCCATGTGCGAGAGCGGGGGCAACTGGCGGGCCGACACCGGCAACGGCTACTCGGGAGGGCTGCAGTTCTCCGACGCCACCTGGCGCGCGTACGGCGGTGGGGCGTACGCGCCTCGGGCGGCACAGGCGACCCGGGCGCAGCAGATCAGCGTGGCGGAGCGGACCCTGGCCGGGCAGGGGTGGGGTGCCTGGCCTGCGTGCTCGGCGTCGCTGGGCCTGCGGTCGACGGCGCCGCGCACTGCCGCGCCGGCACCGCCACGGCCGGAGCCGGCGGCCCGGAACCCTGTCACGGTGCGGCCCCAGCGCTCGCAGGCTGATCAAGAGCGGTACGGCACCGGGCACGCCCAGCGGAAGGGCCGGGACTATGTCGTGAAGCCGGGGGACACCCTCAGCGGAATCGCGCTCGCGCACGGAGTGAACTGGAGGCACGTCTACCGGCTCAACCGCCAGGCCATCGGCGGCGATCCGAACCTCATCTTCCCGGGAGTGCACCTCGCCGTGAGGTAGCCCGACCCCGCGTGGCCGAGTCGTGAGGCGCAGGCGCTTGCAGGAGCGCCTGCGCCTCGCGTTCGCGTACGGCCACGGTGTCCTTTCTCATGCCCCGGCACCGGGACCTGGGGTGTCGTCCTGGTCGAAAACAGCGATCATCTTGAGCAGCTGCTTGCGCATCGCGGGCGTCATCGCGCCTGCCCGCATCGCGATCGTCCGCACCTGGTGATCGGCGAGCCGCTGCCGCAACAGCTCGTCCTCGGGGTCCTCCTGTGCGACCAGCCACTGCACCGTGATGGGCGGCGATCCCGGTTCGCGGTGGTCGTCGAAGAACTTCGCAAGACCCTCCAGCACGCTCAACGTCGGGTTCGTGTGCGACCCGTTGCGGAGCATCGCCAGGTAACTCCGCGACAGGGTCGCCGGATGCGACGGATCCGCGGTGACCGCCTTGGCCACTTCGGCGGTCGAATACTCCCGCTTCCGGCCATGGGCATCGGTCCACCGCACCATGGCGAACAGCGCGTTCAACCGCTCGGCCAGCGACCGCCCATGACCCTGGCCGTCGTCTGCCACCATGCCCACGCTCCCCGCACCGGATCACCCCGTCGTGTCTTCAGGATGATGCATCTGCTCACTGTGCTCGTTCTGTTGGACAGTATCCACTCCAACTTGACCTCACACGCAGCCAGGTGCCAATATTTTGGACACATCGCTAGTGAGGAAGTCCGTACGAGGTCAGCCGGCTCACACACGTCAGTGCGCCGCGACCGGAGCGGGACGGGACGGGGGTTCGGCCCGCTCCGCCGAACGGGAGGCAGGTGCCGTCCCGACGGCGCGGAGGTCAGAGGGCCCCCGCAGGAAAGATCCTGCGGGGGCCCTCTTTTCGTGCTCCGAAGGCTCCTCGGCCCTCTCGTCCAGTGAATTCCCTGAACGCGAGACTGCCCGCCCGGGCACTCGCGCGTAAGGCCTAATGCCGCAGCCGCAGTTGATGTGACCGGTGGTGGGCTGCCGTACGAGCCGGAAACGCGTTTGACGCCCGCCGCGTCCGGCGATCGGATGGCGCCCCATGAGCACAGGGCAGATGCATCCCGGCCTGCACCCCATCGACGACGACCTCGTACGGCGGCTGATCGCCGGGCAGTTCCCGCAGTGGGCGGGGCCGGTGGTGGAGCGGATTCCGTCCGGCGGCACGGTCAACGCCATGTACCGGCTGGGCGACGGCATGGTCGTACGGCTGCCGCTGGTGAAGGGCGGAGCCAAGGACGTATCGATGGAGCAGGAGTGGCTGCCCCGCCTCGCGCCCCGGCTGCCCATGGCCATCCCCGAGGTGCTCGGGGCCGGGGAGCCCGCCGAGGGATATCCGTGGCCGTGGTCGGTGTACCGGTGGCTGGCGGGCGAGAACCCCGAGGCGGGGGCCCTGGGCGAGCCCCTGCTGCTGGCCGAGGATCTGGCCGGGTTCGTGGCGGCGATGCGGAGCATCACCCTGCCGGGTGCGCCGGAGGCCTACCGCGGCGGGCCGGTCGCCTCGCTCGACGCATCGACCCGGGCGGCGATCGAGGAACTGCGCGGGATCCCGCAGTTGGACACCGCGACCGGCGCAGCGGACCGTATGGCAGGCATGGTCTCGCCGGCGGCCGCGATCTGCGTCCTGTTCATGGACCGTGGCCGCCGCCGCAAACCCACGGCACCCGAGGCGGCCGAGCCCGCCCGTCCTCCCGTCAACGGCTTCCGTAGCGCATCTCCCGGGGGCTGACCCCGAATCGCTGCCGGAACGCGGTGCTGAGGGCGCTGGCGGAGGAGAATCCCGAGGAGTACGCCAGGTCCGTGATCGTCATGTGCCGGCACTCGCCGCACCGGAGCCGTTCCCGGACCAGGCGCAGGCGCTCCTCGCGGATCAGCTCGCGGGGGGTGGTCCCGACCCGCTGGAGGGCCAGTTGGACCTGGCGCAGTGACCAGCCCAGCGCCTTCGCCATGGATGCGCCGGTCAGGCCGGGATCGGCGGCGTGGTCGCGTACGTAGCGGCGGACCATCGCCTCGACCTCGGTCAGATGCCCCGGTGCGTCCGGGCGGTCGTCACCGGTGGCGAGCATGCACAGCAGCTCGACGATGCGGTCGGAGACGGCGTTGAACTGGGTCGCGGAGAGGTTGTCGCGCTCGTCGTAGAGGCCCTGCAGCATGGAACTCACCACGCGCCCCAGACCGTTCGCCAGATCCAGCCCGGTGGCCAGCGGGGCCTTCCGGTTCAGCGGGCCGTCTATCTCGTGGGCGGGGATCGACATGATGATCCCCCGCAGGGACGTTTCGTGCAGGAGCTGGAAGGGGGCGGCCAGCGTCATCAGGCTTCCGGACCCCGGTGTCAGCCGTGCCTCCTGGTCGTCCTGGCGTATCACCAGCTCCCCGGAGAGGGGGAGTACGAACCGGTAGTCGGGATCGGGTTCCTGACGCACCAGTCGGGGGGTGCGGACGTATTCGATCTTGTCGGACCGCCAGGTGACGAGCTGGTAGGTGTCGCTGCGCTGCCGGATCGTCTCGCCGCGGAAGGTGTCCGGGCGGGCGTATCTGAAGTCCATGGGGGTCTGATAGGACCCGATGTGCTCGCTCCAGAAGTCGGTCCGCTCGCGTGGCTCAACCTCACCGGTCGTCTGTGACTCCACGATGTAGGTTCCCCCGGACACTGAACCCCCCTCAGCGTGACCCGACCACCGTTGTTGGAAAATCTTCAACTCATATGCGGGTAACGGTCGTTATGGGTATGCAGCGTAGTGCAGGCAACCGGCCCCGGTGGACGCCCTGACGTACATGCGCATATGCCAGGACCGGGGCGGTTGACCCGAAGGGACTGATCAGCTCATCAGCGCAAGCGTACGGGCAGGGCGCGGTGTCCGTTGGAGATGAAGGAGTCCACAGGCCGCAACTCCTCCTGCGGCAGGGCGAGGGTGAGAGCGGGGAAGCGCTCGAAGAGCGCGGGGAGCGCGATGCGGGCCTCCATGCGGCCCAGGGGAGCGCCGAGGCAGTAGTGCACGCCGTGCCCGAAGGCCAGGTGCTCCTTGTCGCCCCGGGTGACGTCGAAGATGTCGGCGTCCTTCCCGTACCGCTCGGGATTGCGTCCGGCGGCGGCGTACGCGGCCAGGATCGCCTCGCCCCCGCGAATCACCATCCCGTCCGGTCCGCCCAGTTCGTCCAGCGCGAGGTCCTCCACGGCGTACCTCAGGGGCAGGCTGGCGACCGGTGCCTCCACCCGCAGCGTCTCCTCGATCACGTCGTCCCATGAGGCGCGGCCCGCGCGTACGTGCGTGAGCTGTTCCGGCTGGGTGAGCAGGGCGTGGATGGCGTTGTCGATGAGATTGACCGTGGTCTCATGACCGGCGCTGATCATGAGTACCAGGGTGTCGAGCAGTTCCTGCTCGCTCAGCCGGGTGTCGCCCTCGTCGTCGCGTGCCGCGATGAGGCCGGTGGTCAGGTCGTCGCCGGGCGACTGCCGCTTGGTGGCGACGAGTTCGCCGAGCACGGCGTAGAGCCGGGTATAGGTGTCCGTGACCTCCTCCGGGTCGGCGGAGGTATGGAAGATGCTGTCCACGAGGTGCCGCAGCTCCGCGCCCTTCTCCTCGGGCAGGCCGAACAGCTCGCTGATCACCCGGATCGGCAGCGGGTAGCAGAACTCCTCCCGCAGATCCACCACCTCCCCCCGCTCTCCGGCCTCGGCGATACGGTCCAGCAGGCCTGCCGTGATCTCCTCGATGCGCGGCTGCAGCGCGGCGGTCCGGCGCGCGGTGAACGCCTTGGAGACCAGCGTCCGCAGTCGTTTGTGCTCGCCGCCGTACGCGGTGAACATGTTCTGGACCGCGACCCAGGTGAACAGCGGCCACTCCGGGGAGATCTCCCCGTTGATCCAGGCGGGCCAGTGCCGGCGCGGGTCCTTGGACACGCGTGGATCCGTGAGCAGCTGCTTCAGCAGCTCGGGACTGCTGACCGCCCACGCCTCCACCCCGCCGGGGAGTTCGACACGTGCGACCGGTCCCCTCTCACGTATACGGGCGGCTTCACCGTGGATGTCGCGGCCGGTCGCGTCTATCGCTATGGGGCGATGGTCTCCCACCGGAGCCTCCCTGCTCTCGAACTCCAATACGGCACGTCACGCTACGCCGTCGTACGGCTCCGGAACGAGACCGCCCGGGCACACACTGCGTGTGGGGACAACTTCCCTACGCGTACACGTAAGTTGCGGGCTCGGGTCCGTCCTAGGGTCTCGGCATCCGATGGGAGAGCCGGTGAACACCATGACAGTCAGCAACGCGCCGGGGTGGGTGGATCCGCACGGCCTGGATGTGCGGACCCTGCCCGCCGGACGGTGGTGGGACGCTGTACGGGTGCCGATCGGCACGGGGGTCCGCGCTCTGACGTACCTCGGAGACGAGACAGGACCCGTGATCAAGGATGGCTACGGCGGCATCCTCTACTGGCTCATTCGCCCGGGGAGCGCGGATCACTGGCAGCTGCGGCAGGTCCAGGTGCTCGGTTCGGGGTGGCATGTGGCGGTTCCGCCGCAGCACCGTACGTACGGGCCGGGGCTCCACTGGCGCGTGCCGCCGTCCCGTGAGGAGCACCGGACGAGGCCGGAGCTGCTGCACTGCGCGCTCAGTGCCGCGCTGGACGACGCCTCCGAGCGGCGCCCCCTGGCCCGCGTCTGCTGCCGCTGCGAACGCACCACGGAGGCGCCGGTCCTGGTACGCGTCGTCGCCTCCCGCTCCGGGACGGCCAGAGCGGTGTACGCCTGCCCGGACTGCGTCCACCACTGTCCAGCAGGACCGGGCCAGCTGGAGTGGCGGACCACCACCCGATGAACTCCCTCCCCGGCCCGGCAAACTGCCCTGAGCCCGGGCTGGGGCGGGGCTTCGCCTCATCGCCGCATGCGTCGCCGTCGCAGGGTGGCGGCTGTGCCCGCCGCGGCGATGAACGCTGCAGCGCCGCCCGCGAACAGCGGCAGTGCTGTGCTGTCGTCACCGTCGCCGGTGCCGCCCGCGGGCGCCAGTCGGCCGCTCTCGGCGCGCTGGGTCGGCGGGCTGGTTGCCGTGTCGCTCGCGTCGTCCTCGGCGGGTGCGGTGGCGGCCGGGCTGTCCGCGGAAGCGGGGCCCCCGGTATCCGCCCGGGATGCGCCCGTGCCGGAGTCGTCGTCCGTGGAGGCGTTGCCCGAGCTGCCCTTGGAGCGAGGGAAGACGACATCGGAGCAGGAGTAATACGTGTCCGGAGTACTCGAGTTCCGCCAGATCGTGTAGAGGAGATGGTGGCCGGTCCTGTCGGACGGCAGCTTGGCCTTGATGCGGTAGGCGTCGTCGACCAATTGGGGGTCGGTGGCCGTCGCGAACGGCTCGGCCTCCAGATCGGACCACTTCAGGGGCTGTGTCGGGTCGTAGCCGTTCTTGGTGAGGTACAGCTCGAAGGTTCCGGTGTGGGGGATCGTCGACCGGTACGTCAGCGTGAGATTCGCCCCGGCGGAAAGGCGTGTCGAGGGCCAGTCGGCGCGCGCCAGGTCGAGACCCTTGTACGCGTCAAGCCCCGCGCTGCACAGCTTGCCGTCGGGGATCATCTGCCGGTCCTTGCCCCCGACATCGGCGACTCGCAGATTGTCCCAGGCGGCCGAGGCCCCGCCGGTGGCGGCAGCTGCCTTGCACGCGGCCGACTGTGTGTTCCGCCCGCCGAGAGGGGAGCAGGCCACCACCCGGCTGACGGGATCCGTCGGCGCTCCGTGCGCGTGCGCCGGGCTGCCGGCCAGCACCGTGAGCAGGATTGGGGCCGCCCCGACAAGAGCGGCCACCGTGGCGGTGCGATGCGCGGTCATCCGATGCAGCCCTCCTCGGCGGGTCGCGGCGGGATGGCCCGCCGCCCTGTGCAGTACGTGGAACCGAGGTGGCATGTTCAACGAGCCTCCTGTGCGGCACCCCCCCCGTGGCCGTGCCGCTCAGGTCGTGCCGCCGCTCAGGCCGTCCCGCGCCGGCGGCCCCGTTGCTCGTCGTCATCCGGATCCGACGGAAGACCCGCGGCCTTGCGGTACTCATCGATGATCTGCTCGACGGCGGCCTGCATCGCCGCAGGCAGTCCGGCAGAGCGGCGCAGGATCCGCCGCGCCCTGTGGTCACGGATCGCGGCCAGGTCGGTGAGCTCGGCCTGGACTCGGACGGCGACCTCGTCGTTGCGGAAGAAGTCCAGGGGCACGCCGAAGAAGCCGGCCAGCCGTGCCGCGGTCTCCAGTGAGGGTCTGTTACGGCCTGTGCGCAGATAGCCGATTGCGGTCGTGCTCAGGCCGGTGGCCCGCGCGACTTCGCCGTTGGTGTACGGGCGGCCTTGTGCGGCGGGGTACATGTGCGCGAAGAGATGCTCCAGGCGTTCTGCGAAATGCTCGGATGCAAGATCGCCTGCGGCCGCGCCGATGTCGCCCATGCAGTAGCCCCCCGACCGTTATGCGCTTGTGGATCGCAGTCCGTGCCAGTATGCCAGCCGCAGTGATCCACGCCATCTCTCGCAACAAGAGTTGATACCGGAGCACTGTCAATTCGGCGGGCTCGGCAACCATAAAGCGACTGAATCGCACCGCCATCAACAGCAGTTGACACATTCACGTCCTTCAAGGAATGATCAGGGCCCTGCTGTGACTGCCGGCTCCGGCCTGGCCGTTGGGGGGTCGCCGGAGCGGGACGGAACGGGGGTCCGCCCCGCCCCGGTGGGCAGGAGCCGAGGACGCTTTCCCCGCACGCACGCCGCATACCGCATACCGCACGCTCGGCAGGCAGCTTTCGCCCATGCGTGTCTCCGAGCTGCGAACTCTTCCGCAATACGGCCGTAATCAGTCGTGCCAGCGCCCGCGGTGAGGAGTAGCCAGGAAGGGTGAGGACGACTTCGACGCTGAAGCTGGTTCTGGACGGGCGCGCGGCGTGCCGACAGGGTCCCGAGGGCGTGTCGGCCCGGCAACGGCGGCGCCTGTCCACGATGGTGGCCTTCGCCCGTGCGCACTCCCCTTATTACCGGGAGCTCTACGGGGGCGTGCCCGAGGTCCCCGAGGACCTGACCGCGCTGCCGGTGACGGACAAACCGAAGCTCATGGCGCGGTTCAACGACTGGGTCACCGACCCCGATGTCACCCTCGGGGGCGTACGAGCCTTCATCGAGGATCCCGGTCGGATCGGCGATCGCTTTCTGGGCAAGTACCTGGTGTCCACCACCTCGGGCACGACCGGGCACCGCGGCATCTTTCTGCTCGACGACCGGGCGGCAGCGGTGGTCACCGCGCTGTCGCTGCGCGCCGCGTCACGGGCGCTGACCCCTGCCCGGATGGCGAAGCTGCTCATCAGCGGCCGGCGGTCGGCCCATGTCATCGCCACGGGTGGTCACCTGGCCGCGTACGCGGTCACCATCCGCCGGCACAAGGCCCGCCGCCTGCAGGCCAGAGGCAGCCGCGTGTTCTCCGTACACAGCCCCCTCCCCGAACTGGTCGACCAACTCAACCAGTTCCGCCCGGCCTTGCTGCACGGCTACGCCACCATGGTCGCGCTGCTCGCCGGGGAGCGGCTGGCCGGCAGGCTGCGGATCGACCCCGACGTGGTGTCGCTGGTGGCCGAGGGCATCAGCGACGGCGATCACCAGCGCATCCGCTCCGCGTTCGACGCCCATGTGCTCAACACCTACGCGTGCAACGAGAGCCTCGCTCTGGGCTACGGCTGCCCGCAGGGATGGCTGCACATCCACAGCGACTGGCTGATCCTGGAACCGGTCGATGCCGACTACCGCCCCACCCCACCCGGACGGCAGTCCCACACCGTGCTGCTGACCAGCCTGTGCCGATGGGCGCAACCGATCCTCCGCTACGACCTGGGCGACAGCGTGCTGCAGCGCCCGGACCGCTGCCCGTGCGGGGACCCCCTGCCCGCTTTCAAGGTGCGGGGCAGAGCGGCGGACCTGCTGTCCTTCCCGCGCCCGGGCGGGGAGCCGGTGAGCATCGTGCCGATGGCGTTCGAAACCGTCCTGGAACGCACCCCGGGCATGGACCTGTTCCAGATCGAGCAGACCTCGCCGACGACCTTGCGGGTGCGCATCCGGCCGACCGCGGGAGTGGATCCGGACCGCGTGTGGAGCACCGCGTACGGCGAGATCACCGGCTTGCTCACCGCCCACGGCGTCGGGCACGTCACCGTCGAGCGCGCCACGGAACCGCCTCGGCAGACTTCCGGCGGCAAGTTCCGCGTCGTCATTCCGCGGCGCCACGACCCGTGAGGCCAGGTCACTTGCTCGCCCAGTAGGGCGGGGACGGCGATCAGGCTGGCCTGGGTGTGTCCGGCGCCCAGCCCGCCGTCGTCCCGCTCGCGCCGACCCGGGAGTGCGCGCGGTGCCTCGCGCGCGCTCCTGGCCCCTGTGCGGGTCCCCTGGGTACGGGTTCCCTGGGCATGCGTCACCGGGTTACCGGTCCCCTGAGTGCGCGTCACAGCAGCTCCCGGCCGCGCGTCTCGGGCAGTCCGAACAGCGCCAGCACGGCGAGACCGTAGCCGACCGCGCCGAAGACCAGGGCGCCGCCCACCCCCCAGCTGTCGGCGAGGAAGCCGACGAGCGTGGGGAAGAAGGCGCCCGCGGCACGCCCGGTGTTGTAGGTGAAGCCCTGCCCGGTGCCGCGCACCGCGGTGGGGTAGAGCTCGCTCAGGAACGAGCCGAACCCGCTGAAGATGGCCGACATGCAGAAGCCGAGCGGGAAGCCGAGGACGAGCAGCAGCCCGTTCGCCCCGTCCGGGATGTTGGTGTACGCGAGGATGCAGGTGGCGGAGAGGAAGGCGAAGAGCGTGATGTTCCGTTTCCGGCCCAGCTTGTCGGTGAGATAGCCGCCGGTCAGATAACCGATGAAGGCGCCGGAGATGAGGAACGTCAGATAGCCGCCGGTGCCGATGACGGTGAGCCCGCGCTCTGACTTGAGGTAGGTCGGCACCCAGGTGGCCAGGGTGTAGTAGCCGCCCTGGACGCCGGTGGACAGCAGTACGGCGAAGAGCGTGGTGCGCAGCAACTCCGGCTTGAAGATTCTGGCGAAAGAGGCGACGGAGTTCTTGCCGGCACTCTCCAGGCGCTGCTCGGTGGCCCCGGGCGCGTCGCTGACATGGCGTCGTACGTAGATGACGAGCAGGGCGGGCAGCGCGCCGGTCCAGAACATCACGCGCCAGGCGGTGTCCTCGTCGACGTACTGGAAGACCAGCGTGTAGACGATGACGGCGAGCGCCCAGCCGACGGCCCATGAGCTCTGGATGGCGCCGAGGGTGCGGCCGCGGTGCTTGGCGGAGGCGTACTCGGCCACCAGGATCGCGCCGACCGCCCATTCGCCGCCGAAGCCGAGGCCCTGCAGGGCGCGGAAGGCCAGCAGTGTCTCGTAGTTGGGCGCGAAGCCGCACAGCACGGTGAAAACGGCATACGTGATCACCGTGATCATCAGGGCCTTCACCCGGCCGATGCGGTCGGCGAGGACGCCGGCGACGGCGCCGCCGATCGCCGAGACGACCAGGGTGACGGTGGTGAGCAGACCGGTCTGGCCGCTGTCGAGCCCGAAGTAGGCCGCTATCGCGACCATGCTCAGCGGCAGCGTGAAGAAGTCGTACGAGTCGAGGGCATAGCCGCCGAATGCGCCGCCGAAGGCGCGGCGGCCGCGAGGGCCGAGGGCGCGCAGCCAGGCGAACGGGCCGCGGTCCTCGGGGAGCCGGCCCTGCGGAATCCGGGTGTCGGCCGGGGTGGACGGGGGCGGGGGTTTCGTACTCATCTGCACCTCGCAGAAGGGGAGTTGGGGGTGCGCTGAGAGACGTACGCGCCGGAGTCGGCCGGCCGGCACTCGCCCCAAGCTAGAGGATCGTTGAACGATCCTTCAAGAGGCGTGTTGTTTCGTTCATGCTTCTGCGATTGACTTTGAGACCATCGAGCTTGGGCATGGGGTGCGGAGCGAGACGGGGAGAAGAGATCGCTGTGGGGACGACGGAGGCCGAGCTGAGCGCGCTGGCGGACGACCGTGCGCTGCTGGGCCGTACCAGTACCGCCGAGCGGGTCGCGGACATCCTGCGCAGCCGGATCGCGGAGGGGTTCTTCCCGCCCGGGACTCGGCTGTCCGAGGACAGCATCGGAGGGGCGCTGGGGGTGTCGCGCAACACCCTGCGCGAGGCGTTCCGGCTGCTCACGCACGAACGGCTGCTGGTTCATCAGCTCAACCGCGGGGTCTTCGTGCGGGTGCTCGCCGTAGAGGACGTCGCCGACATCTACCAGGTACGGCGGCTGGTCGAATGCGCCGTCATACGGGGCCTGGGGGAGCCGCCTTTCACGCTCAGCGGGCTCGAGGCCGCGGTCGCCGCCGGCGAGCGCTCCGCGCGCGAACGGGCCTGGAAGGGCGTGTCGACGGCCAACATCCACTTCCACCGCGAGCTCGTCGCCCTCGGCGGGAGCCCGCGCACCGACGAGCTGATGCGCAGCGTGCTGGCCGAACTGCGCCTCGCCTTCCATGTGGTGGACGATCCACGACGGCTGCACGAGCCCTATCTTCCGCGGAACCGGGAGATCCTCGCCGCGCTGCAGGCCAGGGACAGCACCGGCGCCGAGGCGCTGCTCACGAGCTATCTCGACGACTCGTACCAGGAGCTCGTGGAGGTCTACGCGCGGCGGATCGCCGCGCAGAAGCGGTAGTTCGGGCAACAGCCGCCCCAGGCCGTTGGTGGATGTACAGGGCACGGCAGGCTCGACGCGCCCGAGGAGTTCTCGTCCGCCGACTCCCTGCGCCCTGACGCTCGGCCAGGGAGTCCACGGCTGCCTCGGATCACCTCAGGCCCGGTGAGCAACTGCGCCTTATTCTGGAGCTGTTGACCGGTAGGCTGCCCGGTCTCCGGCTGTCCGCGGACCGCCCGGCCGAGAGGCGCCCGACGCTCATCCACCTGCTCACCCCGGAGCCTGCACCTCAGCGGGTAGCGGGCACCGTCGCAGCCCGGCGGGGCCGGGCCGGTGCGCTAACCGAGTTCGAGACTGGTCACGCCGTAGGTGCGGTCCGCCCGCGTCGGGGGCACCGGTCCTGTGTACATGCGCACGGTGTGGGACTGGGGTGTCAGCCCGCGGGCCGTGGCGAGGGTTCGGGCGGCTTGCTGGGGCTCGGGGACGTCGAGGCCCACTTCGTCATCCGGACCGAGGTGAGCGGTGAGAGCGTCGAAGAGCGTTTCGGCGCCCTGGGGTGTGTCGGCGAACAGGGGCCCGATGCGCCAGCCGTCGCGGGCCGGCCGGATCACCCCGTACCCGGCGAGGTGCCCGTCGTGCAGATGGACGTAGGCGGTGCGGCCGGGGGCGGCCAGCCAGCGGGTGAGAAAGCCGCGCCGGTCCGCGGGGAAGCACTGCCGGTCGTACGCGGCGATCGCGTCGAGGTGGGCCGAGGTGACGGGCACGACTGCGCCTGCCGGATTTCCCGACCGCTCCGGGCGTCCTGCGTAGCGGACGGTGTCGTGTGCGGGGCTGAACCCGGCGCGCTGGTACGTGGGTTGCTGCGCGGGTACGGCGTCCAGGCCGATGGTCCGGGTTCCGGCGTGCGGGAACGCGGCGCGCCAGGTGGCCAGGCCCAGCCCCTGCCGGCGGTGGTCCGGGTGGACCAGGTAGTAGCCCAGGAACGCGTACTCGTGGGAGTGGTTGACGATCGAGATCGCCGAGACCGGCTGAGTGCCGAGGCGACCGATGAAGAACCCGGCGGGGTCGGTGGGGTGGAAGCAGGCCACATCGCCGCTGCCGGGATTCCACCCCTCCTCGGCGGCCCACTCCGCCACCTGGTGCCAGTCGTCCAGCGAGGCGCCGGTGATGGTGAGTCCGCTGGTGCCGGCGGGACGGGGGGTCGGGTTCTCGGTGGTGGAGCGCGGAAGCGGAGCTTCGCCGAGGGGGGCCATACGTTCTGTTCTTCCCTTCCCTTGGGTGTGGGTGCGGCAGCCGCCGCGGGGCGGCTGCGGGCGGTTGCAATGGTGGGTCAGGTGGTCGGGTGGTCAGGTGTCAGGTGGGTCAGATCAGGTCCATGGCGGCGACTTCGTCGGGGCTGCCGTAGCTCACGGGACCCTGGAAGCGCCGGCGGGCCGTGGCGAACCACCACACCGTGGCGATGAACAGGACCACGGCCAGCGCGACGGGCGCGTAGTTGAACGAGGTGACGGTGACCGGGGATGCCTGGGGCAGCATGAACAGCACATTGCTGAGCACGATCCAGGTCACCGCGATCGCCGCGACGAGTTTGCCGTAACGCCCCAGGTTCCACGGGCCGGGCTGGAAGTCGTCCAGACGCAGCCGCAGGAAGATGGGTACGCCGTATGCGAGGAAGAGCCCGACGACGTTGACGCTCACGACGGCGGTGAAGGCGGTGTGGGACCACCAGCCGGGCAGAACCAGCACCAGGGGGCAGGCCGCGGCGAGCCAGACGGCCTTGACCGGGGTGCGGGTGCGCAGGGACACCGAATGCCACAGGCGGGAGCCGGGCATCGCCCCGTCGCGGGAGAAGGCGAAGATCTGGCGGGTATTGCTGGTCATGTTGGCCAGGCCGCAGAACAGCATGGCGCCGATCACGATCAGCAGGAGCAGCTTGGCGGTGCCCAGGCCGAGCGCGTCGATGAGAATCTGCACCGGCGGCGCCGAAGCGCTCGCTGTCTTGTCGTAGTCGTGGATCGCGAATACCAGGGCCAGCATGAGGATCAGCCCGGTGAGTGCGGAGTAGGCGATCGCACGCATGATGCCCCTGGGGGCGTTGACGGTTGCTTTCACGGTTTCTTCTGACATGTGGAAGCTGCCGTCGAAGCCGGTGAAGGTCCAACTGGTGACGAGCAGGCCCAGCATGGCGCCGTACACGCCGTTGGTGAAACCGGTGTTGTTGACGAAATGGGTGGCGAACGAAGCCGGCTGATGGTGCGTGGGCACCACGACGAGGGCGGTCACGATCACCACCATGCCGATCAGCAGCCACCACACCGAAATCCGGTTGAGTATGGCGACCAGATGCACCGTGTAGGTGTTGGCCAGTGCCTGGAGCAGCAGAATCACCGCCGTGATGGCGACAGTCTTCTGTGCTGTCACCTCGTACGTGGGCCACTGCAGCCCGATGAACGCCTGGATAAAGGTGGCGGCCGCGAAGCCTGTGGCGGCCGTCCCGCCCACCTGGCCCACGAAGTTCAGCCACCCCGTGTACCAGGACCAGGCGCCGCGATGCCGCTTGGCGAGCTTGCCCGCGGAGAAGTAGAGCGCACCGCTGGTCGGGTAGGCAGAGGCGATCTCGGCCATCGAGGCACCGACGAACAGCACCATGACGGACACGCCGATCCAGCCGAAGATGAGAATCCTTGGCCCGCCGGCACCCATGCCGAATCCGAAGGAGGAGAAGATCCCGGAGATGATGTTGATGATCGTGAAGGAAATGGCGAAATTGTCGAACGCGCGAAATCTCCGGGTGAGTTTCCGCGGATAACCCATGGCATGCAGTGTCGCGTCGTCATCGAGCGTGACGGGCGTTGCATGACGACCGCTTTTCGGGCGAGTGAGAGACGAACGCTCCGTCACAGCCGCGACCTTTCTCCGAGGGGTTGATGGAAAACGGGATGGATCAGGCGGCACCGGGTATCGGGAGTCCACACAAACGTCTGGCTCTCGTCAGTTGCTCTTCGGGATCACCGAACACGCTCCAGGGCATTCGAGACGCATACGGACCCATGGCCGTGAAGGCTTCCCGCGCCTCGAATTCGCATTTCGCCATGAACAGTGCGTGCGCCAGATATGACAGGTCCAGCACCGGAGTGAACCGATAATCGGCCACGTGGGGAAGCCAGTTGTGGGAGATCCCCAGGGCCGCACCCCTCCACTGGGGCTGCTCCCAGATGCGGTCCGCCAGCAGAGCGGAGGGGTCGTAGTCCTCCACCAGGGCCACCAGCGGCAGAAGTCGCAGCGCCGAGAAGACGGGTGCCCGCTGGCTCAGGAACGTGGCGACATCCCATCTGGCACTCGCCGAACCGCCGTGGCGGGTGAAGAAGAAGGCCAGGAACCGGTGGTGTGCTTCGCGGTTCCAGGGATCGAGCCGGAGGATATGGGCGAACAGGCGCCAGGGGCCGGGAGGGGCGGTCAGCAGCCCCTCCGGGGCGGGGTCGGAAGGCCGGTCGAGGCGGGCCAGAGCCAGCTGCGCCACCCGGGGGGTGGGGTCCTCGGGCAGCATCTGGGCCGCTCGTTCACACGCCACGTGGGCGATGCGCACCAGGGTGCCCTCGCGTGGATCACGGGCGTCGGCCATGCGTAAGGCCCGGAGCATCGCCACGCGCGCCCACAGCAGAGCGGACTCCGCGCTGGGCTCCTCGGCCAACCAGCGCTCCGCCAGATCCGAGTCGGCCGCTTCGGATGCCAGGACCAGCGACCGGTGGGCCCGCACCTCGAAATCCCCGCGGGTCTCCTTCAGTGCCTCGTGTGCGCTCAGGTACCGACCCGCCCTCACATCGATGCATGCCCGCGCCAACCGGCGATCGTCGGCCGCCGGATGCCACACGTACTGCCCCTCGAACGAGCCAGCAGTCACGATCCCCTCCCGATCCGGCGGGCGGCATCGCCCACAGATCCCTTCACGCCGAATTCAGCCGGACCCCTTCCAGAGATCCATCGGCAGCGGGCCATACCCTACTCATCGTGAAGTCGTAGCGAAACTAGTCGCGCGGGATAACTAGTTCCATATTCATCTTTCGCCTCTGGCCTGCTCAATCCATCGCCCTTCCGTCTCCCCGGACTTCATGGCGCAAGCGCACTGTGCCGCATTCACGGGGCATATGCGCCGCGATGGTTGAAGGATCGATTCGCCACTGCCGCTCGAATTGGTTGAAGGTTCTTGCTTTTTCGGCGAGGCGGGCGGGGAAGTCGCATTCCCTGATGGATGGATGGCGGCGAACCGGCCTCTCCGCGTCGCGGCGGGTTCCGGACGCGCCTGAGGCCTGTCCGGCGCGAAGGTCCGCCGCCGCGTCATGGCCCACCCCAAGAATTGACCATGTGTTCGAATACTTTGCCGGGCGTGAGCCAAGATCCACGGATAGCGTGGCAACCCGACACCCCTTGAGCAGGAGCAAAGCAGGAGGCAGTCAGGCCATGGCCGAGAAACCTGAAGGCGCGCCCTGTTGGGCCGACGCCATGTTCCCCGACGTGGAGGCCGCGAAGAGCTTCTACGGTGAACTGCTGGGCTGGACCTTCGGCGAACCCGCGGAAGAGTACGGCAACTACACGCAGGCGTACTCGGACGGCAAGAACGTCGCCGCCGTCTCTCCCCAGATGCCCGGCTGGCAAGGACCGCCGGCCTGGAGCATCTACTTCGCGTCGCGGGACATCGACGCCACCGCCGCCAAGATCCGCGACAACGGCGGCGACCCCATGATGGAGCCGATGGCCGTCGGCGAGTTCGGCAAGATGCTGATCGCCAAGGACCCGAGCGGCGTCGTCTTCGGCGTCTGGCAGGCGGGCACCCACAAGGGCTTCGAGAAGGAGAACGAGCCCGGTTCGTTCTGCTGGGCCGAAATCACCACGCGCGACGCCCAGAAGGCGGACGCCTTCTTCCCGGCCGTCTTCGGTTACGGGGTGAAGACGCTGGAGGACGAGGCGGTCGACTTCAAGCTCTACAACCTCGGAGACGACACGGTGGTCGGCCGGATGAAGATGACCGGCGACTTCCCCGCCGAGGTCCCGCCGTACGTCAACGTCTACTTCGCCGTCAGCAACTGCGACGACGCGATCGCCACCGTCACCAAGCACGGCGGAGAGGTGCACTTCGGGCCGCACGACAGCCCGTTCGGCCGGTTCGCGGCCGTCTCCGACCCGCAGGGGGCCACCTTCTCCGTGATCGACCTCGAGACGACGGAGGGGGAGATGCCCAAGGTCACCTGACCCCAGGCAGGCCCCTCTTCTCCCGGCTCCGGCCCCGGCTGCTCGCCAGCGCGGGGCCGGAGCCTGTTGGCGAGCGGGGCGCGAGATCCTCAGGGGTTCTCCCGTGGGTTCTCCAGCCGAGCGGCCAGTTCCCCCGGGAGGGCGTCCCTGTTCGCCCGGGTAAGAGGGACGAGTTCGATGTCGGCGCGCTGCTTGAGGGCGTCGGTGAAGGGGTCGCGGTGCGCGTGGACGGTGGCGACGATGTCGGCGTCGGCCTCGAACAGGGAACGGACGGCGTCCTGGAACGCGGTGCAGGCCAGTTCCATCCGCCCCAGTTCGTCGATGAGCACGAGCCGTCCCGGATCCCTCGGCGCCGACGTCAGCGACAGCAGCGCCAGCCGTTCCATGACGCCCAGGTCGACGCCGTACCGCCCGACCCGCGGTGGCCCGGGGAAGTCGACGTGCGCCAGCACGGCTCGCTCGCCCGCCAGTGTCTCCAGCGCGAAACCGACCCGCGTGCCGCCGTGCCGGATCTCCTCCGTGGTGAAGCCGACGACCCCGCGGGTGCGCAGCAGCGCGGCCAGCCGGCGTACGGCGGTCGTCTTGCCCACGCCGGGGCGCCCCTCGAGCAGGATCCTCGTCGGCATCGGCTTCCCCGTGATCGAGCTGCGGCTGTCCTTCCGCCAGTCGTTCTGCCAGTCGTTTCTGCCGGTTCCTCCACCAGGGTCCCACCGACCGGCTCATGCCGCAGGGGCAGCCGACGGGGGTATCCGCGGCGAGCGCGGACAGCCCCGCGTGGCGCGAGGCGCGACTACTCAGTGGCAGCTGGTGGTGCCGCAGCTTCGTCGGCGGCAACTCGTACAACAGCGGCGGCTTCTCCACCCGTACCGGCAGGACTGAGGGCAGCACTGCGCCAGGCGACCCGGGGCAGCACTGTGCCAGGCGGCGCTACGGCCATCGGCGCCGGTGAGGGAACAGCGCCTGGCTCGCCTCCCGGGCGACTTCGAGCACCATCGACGCCGGCCGTCCGGCGTTCATCGCCCGTGTGTCGCCGCAGAGCGAGAGCGCGGCGGTGGCCGGGCCGCGGCCGCGCAGCGGGGCCGCGACGCAGGAGATGCCGGTCATGGACTCCTCGTTGTCCATGGCGACACCGTGCCGCAGCCGGACCTGCTCCAGCTCGCCCAGCAGGTCGGCGATGCTGCGGATCGTGCGCGGCGTACGGACCGGCAGCCGTGTCCTGCACGGGCGGTACAGGGCATCGACGTGGCTCGGGTCGAGCGAGGCGAGGATGGCCTTGCCCACCGCCGTGGTGTGCGCGGGGAGCCGCCCACCGAGCCGGGTGGGCAGATGGGCGGCGGCCCGCCCGCCCACCTTGTCGAGGTAGACCACCTCGCGCCCGTCCAGCACCGCGAGATGGCTGACGAACCCTGTCCTCTGGCACAGCTCGTACAGCAGCGGGTTGACGACGTCCCGGATCTCGCTGTGGTCGGCTGCGAGCCCGCCCAGCTCCAGCGGGCGTATGCCGAGGCGGTAGCCGCCGGCGGAGTGCGCAAGCCAGCGCAGCCGGATCATCTGGTCGAGGATGCGGTGAACGGTGGAGCGCGGCAGGCCGGTGCGCTCGGCCAGTTCCAGCAGGGACAGCGTGGGCGTGGCGGGATCGAAGGCGTCGAGGATGAGTGTCATCCGCTCGATCATGGAGCTCGGTGGCGAGGGCCGTGGCCGTGCCGGTGCGATGGCGGACGTCGCCGACGGGCGGCCGTCCTGCCCGGGAGAAGAGATCCCCACGTACGTGTCGACGATCAACGGGACCGTCATCTTCCACCTCCACCTAGCGATACGAAGCCGAGCAGTGCCTGTCGGTATGTCAGGCTTCCGCTGAGAGTGGAAGAGCCAGGACGTAATCCCCGGCGGACTCCGTGCCAAGAGTGTGTCCCGGTGAGTGGGAGCGGGGCGATCGCTCACCGGGATCGGGTGAGCTCAGGGCTTTCCTTCTGACGAACCGTCAGTTGAGAGTTGTACGTACCCCCCAGGTCGCATCACCGTCTGCAGACGCCGTCGATCCCCGGTGGAGCACGTACATGCCCAAGAAACCGCCCCGCCCCTTGTCATCGCATGCCCGTGCGTTCGCTGGGCTGGGCACGGTCGTTCTGCTGGTGTGCCTGCCCGGAGGCGCTGCGGCGGCCACGTCGGCCGGAACAGCCGGAACAGCCGAAGCAGCTGAATCCGCCGAATCAGCCGAGTCATCCGAGTCGGGTGAGGCGGACTGCCCGGTGGTGGCGAGCGCGCAGGGTCTGCAGGTGATGGTGAGCGCGAGCGACAACACGGTGCTGCAGGCGCCCTCGGGAGCGGCGATCCCCGCCGCCCAGGCCTGCGTCAACTCCGGTGTCGAGGAGTCGTCCGGGTTCGCCGGCAGTCCGTACCCCGGCGAGACGATCGTCTCCGCGCCCGCCCTGCTCGGCAGCCAGACCGGCCAGAAGTTCCCCGAGTACCCGGCGTACGTGGCCTCCCGCTACCCGTCCGACGAGAAGTCCGAGGCCGGGCAGCAGGGCCACACCCTCAGCTCGCACAGTACGAAGACCTTCACGCGGGCCCAGGCCCGGACGCGGCTGGGTCAGGACGCCGCGTCGGGATCGACCTCCGCGCTCGCCCAGGCCGAGGCCGACCCGGACAAGCGGGTGGGGAAGGCCTCGGCCACCGCGGACACCCAGCCGATCACCATCAACCGCGTGCTGCGGCTCGGCCAGGTGCGCAGCGCAGCGACGGCCACGGTCGGCGCGGACGGCAAGCTCGTACGCGACGCGCAGTTGACCATCGGCCGCACCGAAGTCGCGGGGCAGGTCGTGGAGATCACCCGCAAAGGGATACGGGCCGGAGGCCAGGCGGTGCCCCTGCCCGGCGCCGCCGATCCGGCCGAGGCCCTCGCGGCCGCGGGAGTGCGGGTGCGCCACCTCAGCGAGGAGCGCACACAACACGGCGTGATGTCGGCCGGCTTCGAAGTCCTCGCCCGGCAGAAGGACCCCCAGTCGAGGGCGGTCTACACGCTGCAGTACGTCTTCGGCCGCGCGTTCGCCGCTGCCGACCGGGTCGAATCACCGCCGGGCGGCGTGGACGTACCGGTGCCACCCGCGGCGGAACCCCCACCCGCGAGCGGCGGCGAAGAAGCTCCTGCCGACTCCGCACCCGCACCGGAGGAAGAGCCCCCGGCGGCGGAACCGGAAGCACCCCCGGAACAAGCCGGCGACTCCGCACCCGCACCCACGGCCGAGGCGCCCACCCGGCTGGCCGGAAGCCCCGCCGACATGGGTGTGACCGGCGTCTTTCTCGTGCTCGCGTTCGGCGCCGTGGCCACGTTCGCCTTCGGAAACCTGCTGCGCCTGTTGGGAGTGAAGACTCGATGGACATCATGACCCGGGTACGCAGCCAGTGGGACCGGCTGACCGCGGCGGGGACCGGCGTCGCCGGGGCCGTCGTGCTGATCGTCGGCTGGCACGGGGTGAGCGGGACGCCGTACCCGGCCGAACAGCTGCCCTACCTCGCCAGCGCCGGCCTCGGCGGGCTCTTCCTGCTCGGTATCTCGACCGCGCTGTGGCTGTCGGCCGACCTGCGCGACGAGTGGCGCAAACTCGACCGCATCGAGCAGGCGCTCAGGGCTGCCGAGGCCGCCGGCGCGTACGAGCCGGGCCAGCCCGCCGTAACTCCCGCTGCCGCCGCGGCCCCCGCGGCTCCCGCACCCGCCGAGCGCGACCGCACCGGCCTCGTGGCCGCGCCCGCGGCCGAGGACGGGCGATGAGCGGCGCGGGGCGGCGCCCTGAACCGTGGCGGGACGGCGACGTCCTGACGGTCTGCGCGACCACCTTGATCGGGCTCGCCGTGATCGTGGCCGCCTGGTTCGGCGCAAGCGGAACGGTGTCGGCGCCGCGGCAGGCGGCCTGGCTGAACGTCGGGGTCGCGGGGTTCGCGGTCTCGGCCGGCGGCCTGTGCCTGTGGCTGCTGCGGCTGCGCCGGGCGGTCGGCGAGCGCCGTGTCGCGCTGATCTCCCTTGCACCGCAGGAGGATTCGGAGGAGGCGTCGCGTACGGCCGCGTCGCCGCGGCCCGCCCGGTCCGCGGACACGACGGTCCCGCTGCCGCTGGTGCGGGCGGCCGGGATGGCCCGGTTGCACCATCCGGACTGTCCGCTGGTGGCAGGCAAGGACGTGACCCCGGCCGGGCTCGACGACGGCGAGCCGTGCGGGGTGTGTGCCGCGTGAACGATCTACTGTCCTTCGTCGTCATCGGCATCACCACTGGCTCGGTGTACGGGCTCGCGGCGATGGGCCTGGTGCTGACGTACAAGACCTCCGGCATCTTCAACTTCGCGCACGGCGCCATCGCCGCGGTGGCCGCCTTCGCCTACTACGACCTGCGCGTCGTCCGCGGGCTGCCCTGGCCGCTCGCGCTGGCCATCGCCGTGGTCGTGGTGCCCCCGGTCATCGCGTCGGCCATGGAACGCGTCACCCGGAGCCTGGCGGGCGGCACCCCGACCACGAAGATCGTGGCCACGGTCGGCCTGCAACTGGCCATCACCATGGGCCTGGTCGCGCACTACGGCGGCTCGGGCCTGGACTTCCCCGAGTTCCTGCCCACCGACACCGTCGAGCTGATCGGCATCAACGTGGGCGTCGACCAGCTGATCTCCGCGGCCGTCGCCGCCTCGGGCGCGCTCGGGTTCTTCCTGTTCTTCCGGATCTCGCCGATGGGCGTGAAGATGCGGGCCGTCGTGGACGACCCGGCGCTGCTGGCGCTGTCCGGCACCAGCGCGTACGCGGTACGGAGCTGGGCGTGGCTGATCGGCTGCTGGTTCGCCGCGGTCTCCGGCGTCCTGCTGGCCCCTCAGATCGGGCTCGACGCGCTGCTGCTGACGCTCCTGGTGGTGCAGGCGTACGGGGCCGCGGCGGTGGGGCTCTTCTCCAGCCTTCCGCTGACCTACGCCGGCGGGCTGCTGATCGGCGTGCTGGCCGCGCTCGCCACCAAGATGGTGTCCCACTCGGAGGTGCTCTCGGGGCTGCCGCCCGCGCTGCCGTTCCTGGTCCTGTTCGCCGTCCTGCTGCTGGCGGGCCGCGGCAAACTCCTGGAGGTCGGTGAGCACCGGTCCGCGCCGCCGGCGCCGCCGCTGATGAGTCGCACTGCGGCGCGCGGGGTGGCGGCCGTCGCCATCGTCCTGGCCGCGGCGGTCCCGTTCGTGGCCGGCACCAAGCTGCCGGTGTACTCCACGGCGCTGGTGTTCGTGCTCATCTTCGCCTCGCTGCACCTGCTCGTACGGACCTCCGGCCAGGTGTCGCTGGCCCACGCCGCCCTGGTCGCGGTGGGCGCCTCGACCTTCTCGCACCTGGCGGTCGGGTCAGGGCTGCCGTGGCCGCTCGCGGTGCTGCTGGCGGGCGCCGTCGCGGTGCCGGTCGGAGCATTGGTGGCCATTCCCGCGATCCGGCTCTCCGGGCTGTATCTGGCGCTGGCCACCTTCGGGCTGGGGCTGCTGCTCGAAAAGGTCGTCTACGGCTCGGCATGGATGTTCGGGGCGACCGGCACGCTGCCCGCGACACGGCCCGGTCTGTTCGCGGGGGACACCGCGTTCTACTACGTGCTGCTCGCCGTCGCCGTCGCCGGGTCGCTGCTGATCGCAGGTCTTGGCCGCAGCAGGCTGGGGCGGCTGCTGCGTGCCATGGCCGACTCGCCGACCACGCTGTCCACGCTCGGCCTCGGCGTGAACGTCACCAGGGTCACCGTCTTCGCCATCTCGGCGTTCATCGCCGGGGTCGCCGGAGCGCTCTACGCCTCCCAGGGACAGTCGGCGACCAGCGTGCCGTTCACCTCGTACGCATCGCTGACCTGGCTGGCCATTCTGGTGCTCTGCACCGGCCTGCGCTCGGCCGCGCCGGTCGCCGCCGCAGTGGGTCTCGTGGTCGTCCCGGCGTACGTCACCGACGAGACGGTCGTCGCGTGGCAGCCCGTGCTCTTCGGGCTCGGTGCGCTCGCCGTCGCCATCCGCGAGGCCGGGGCGGCCGGGCGGCGCAGCGGAGCTCCTGGCGTCGCGGACCCGGCGGCGTCGCGGGCCGGCGAACGCCTCGGCTCGGAGGGGCCCGCCGCCCAGCGGCTCCGGCTCGCCGCCGCCAGGAGCGCGCGAGGGGCTGAGCCGGGACCGGCGCGCGTCCGGCTCGGTGCGGGGCTGGCGAGGGGAGCTTCGCGATGAGCGACGGCGAGGAGACCACCGTGATCAGTCACGGAACCCCGGGCCTGCGGGCCCAGGGGCTGACGATCCGGTTCGGCGGGAACACCGCGGTGGACGCGGCGGCCTTTGAGGCGCCGCTTGGCCGGATCACCGGGCTGATCGGCCCCAACGGGGCAGGAAAGACCACCACGTTCAACGCCTGCTCCGGACTGCTGCGCCCCTCGGAGGGCCGGATCGACCTCTTCGGGAAGGACATCACGGGCCGCCCGCCCTCGGCACGCGCGCAGCTGGGCCTCGGCAGGACCTTCCAGCGGATGGACCTGTTCGACTCGCTGACCGTGGAACAGAACATCGCCATCGGACGGGAAGCGCGCCTGGCCCGCAGCCACCCCCTCAGGCAGCTGCTGTGCTCGCCGGCCGAGCGGAAGGCCGTACGCCGCGCCACCGAGGAGGTGCTCGACCTGTGCGGTCTCGGGACGCTGCGCCACGAGGTGGCGGGCTCGCTGTCGACCGGGCAGCGCCGCCTGGTCGACCTGGGCCGGGTGCTGGCCGGAGGGTTCTCGATGCTGCTGCTCGACGAGCCGTCGTCAGGTCTGGACACCGCGGAGACCGAGCGGTTCGGGGCGATCGTGACCCAGGTGGTGGCCGAACGGGGCTGCGGAGTGCTGCTGGTCGAGCACGACATGGCGCTCGTCATGTCCGTCTGCGACTACCTCTACGTCCTCGACTTCGGCCGGATGATCTTCCAGGGGACGCCGGCCGAGGTGCGCGCCAGCGAGACCGTACGCGCCGCCTACCTGGGATCGGAGGCGGCCTGATGCTGGAGTTGCTGGACATCAGCGCCGGATACGGGGACACGCGCGTCCTGCGCGACGTGTCGCTGTGGGTGCCGCCGCGATCGGTGGTGGCGCTGCTGGGCACCAACGGCGCCGGCAAGACCACGACACTTCGGGTCGCCTCCGGGCTCCTCGCGCCCAGCTCGGGACGGCTCCGCCTGGACGGCCACGACCTGACGGGCAAGCCCCCGCACATCCTCGCCCGCCACGGCGTCTGCCACGTGCCCGAGGGGCGCGGGGTGTTCCCGAACCTGACGGTGCGGGACAACATCCTGATCCAGGCGGCCGGCGGCGATCTCGACGAGGCGATCGAGAAGGCGGTCTCGGCGTTTCCGGTTCTCGGCGAGAAACTCCGCCTGCCCGCCGGTTCGATGAGCGGCGGTCAGCAGCAGATGCTGGCCGTGGCGCGCGCCTACGTCACCAGCCCCGCCTACGTTCTGCTCGACGAGGTGTCGATGGGTCTGGCGCCGGTGGTCGTGGACGAGATCTTCGAGTTTCTCGGCAAGCTGGCCGGCTCCGGCTGCGCGCTGTTGCTCGTCGAGCAGTACGTCACCCGGGCGCTTGAACTGGCCGACTACGTCTACCTCATGAACAGGGGGCGGATCGACTTCGCCGGCGAACCGGGGGAGTTGGACAGCGCGCGGCTCATGGAGCAGTACCTGGGCGCGCAGACCTGACGGCCCCCTACCCCAAAGACCGACCCACGCACCCGCAACACCGGCACCGCACCGTGGAGGAGACCGTGACCCCACCCCGTACCCGCAGCACTCTCGCGGCCGTGGCGGTGCTGAGCCTGGCGCTCGCCGCCTGCGGTACCCGCGTCGACCACGACACCATCGTCCGCGCGGCCGCCGGCAACGGCGCCGGCGGCTCCGGAACGGGCACCGGCGAGACCGTGCCGGGGGAGGACGGGCCGACCGGCGGGTCGACCGGTGAGGGCGCGGCAGACGAGTCCGGCGCATCGGGATCCGCCGGGACCGGAGGGGACGGGAAGGACACGTCCGGTGCACAGTCGGGCGGTTCGGGCTCGTCGGGCGCGGGTCGGAACGGCGGGAAGGGCAAGGGCGGTCCGCCCATAGTCATCGGCAGTGTGGGCACGTACTCCGGGCCCGGAGGGGTTGCCTTCGCGCAGGGGCCGCGGGCGCTGCAGGCCTGGGCGGCGGCTGTGAATGCCAAGGGCGGCATCAACGGCCGCAGGGTCCAGGTGATCGTCATGGACGACGGCGCCGACGCCGCCAAGGGCCGCAGCCACGTGCAGGAACTGGTCGAGACGCGCAAGGCGGTCGCCATCGTCGCCTCGTTCACCACCACCCACACCCTCGCCGCCTGGAAGGGCTACGTCGAGAAGAAGAAGGTTCCGGTCGTGGGCGGCGACTGCTCGACGACTCTGTGGAGCAACAGCCCGATGATGTTCAGCGAGTGCCCCGCCTCGTCGACCGCGCTGGACGGGCTGGCGAAACTGGGCGCCAAGTACGGCAAGGGCAACAAGATCGGTGGCCTGATCTGCACCGAGAGCGACGCGTGTACGCATGCCGGGGAGCACATGTTCGGCGACGGGAACGCGGCCCGCCGCTTCGGCCTCGACCCGGTCTACCGGGCGAAGATCTCGCTTACGCAGCCCGACTACACCGCCGAGTGCATCCAGGCGCGCAATGCGGGCGTGGAGCTGATGATGGTCACCGGGGACCCGAACACCGTGGCCAGGGTGGCCTCGTCCTGCCGCCGGCAGAACTTCAACCCCCAGTTCCTGCAGCCCTCGGCCACGATGGCGGCCGACAGTGCGGGCAAGCCCGGACTGACGAACGTGCTGGCCTCGATGGCCGTGTTCCCCTTCGCAGGTGCCTCGACTCCGGCGATCCGCGAATTCGACGCGGCCTGGAACAAGTACGGCGGCGGCAAGGCGGCGGGACCGGCGGCCGCGCAGGGGTGGGCGTCGGCGAAGGTGTTCGAGAAGGCGGCGCGCGGCGCCGGCGACATCAGCAGAGCCGGGCTGGCCAAGGAGCTCTACACCTTCCGCGGACAGCGCTTCGGCGGCCTGACCGTGCCGCTGGGCTACGTGGCGGGGAAGGGAACCACCGACTCCAAGTGCACGTTCTTCATGCGGGGTTCGGGCGGCACGTGGACGGCGCCCCTGGGCGCGCGGACGGTGTGCTGGTGAGCCGGCCGGGGACGCAGCGCGGCTCGCTGCTGTGGCACCAGGTGATCGCCGGAGTGGTCGCGGTCGGCGCGACGGGCGGCATGGCGACCGCCGCCGTCCTGCCACTGGCCGGGCAGTCCTCCGCGGTGGGCGCGTCACCGTCGGCGCCGCCGGTGCCGTGGAACAGGGGAGGGGGCAGCCCGCCGCTGTACCCCGAGCCTCCGGTGGAGGTGCCGGAGGCGCTTCCGGTGCCGTGGAAGATCGAGGACGGGGACGGGCGCGAGTACGAGGAGGGCGGGCCGAAGGTGGTCGCGCCGCGCCTTCCTGCCGCGTACGGGATTCCCGGCCGGGTGCTCGCCGCGTACCGGAAGACGGTGACCGCGCTGACCGGGTCGCAGCCCGGGTGCGGGCTTCGGGTTCCGCTGCTGGCGGCGATCGGCCGGGTGGAGTCCGGCCACGCGCGCGGTGGCGACCTGGACGCCCGCGGCCGGACCCGCCACCCCATTCTCGGGCCCCGGCTGGACGGCGGCCCCGGCGTCATGGCCATCCGCGACACCGACGGCGGGACTTATGACGGCGACCCCGTGTGGGACCGGGCCGTCGGCCCCGCCCAGTTCATCCCGTCCACGTGGCACCGCTGGGGATCCGACGGCGATGGGGACGGGACGGCCGACCCGCACCACGTCGACGACGCGTGGCTGGCGGCCGGGCGCTACCTCTGCGCGGCAGGCGGTGACCTGCGGCGAGCCGAGGGGATACGGCGAGCGGTACTCGCGTACAACCACTCCGAGGCATATCTGCAGCTGGTGCTGAGCTGGATGCGCGTCTACTCGGGCGAGATCGTTCCGAGCGCCGCCGCCCCGGCGACCCCGCCGTCGCCCGGGCCGGAGGCAGAGCGGTCGCCGCGGCCCCGGCCGTCCGGGCGCTCCAGCGCGCCACCCGAAGATCACCGGCGCGACCGCCCGCCGTCCGACGACGACCGACCCGCCCCGAAGCGCCCCGGGACCCCGCCGAGCGAGGAGCCCCTCGACGACCTCCTGGACCTGGACCCGCTGAAGCGCTCCCTGCCGGGACCCCGTGCGCCGAAGACCGCCCCGCCGCCCGATCCCGGCCCGGAGAAACCGCTGACCGGCGTCACCTCGGAGGTGCTCACGCCGACGGAGAAGGAAGGGGAACGCCCCTGACAGCGGAGTCCTCACCGTCCTGGCCCGGTCCCGGCCCCGTCCCGGCCCAGTCGGTCCCGGCCCGGCCGAACCGATCCACTTTCCCGGCATCGTCCGGACCCGCCGCCATGGGATGCTGGTCGTGTGACACCGGAGGACCTCGTCAGGCTGCGCCGGGCCCGTGACCTCATGGACCGCGACTACGCGGAGCCGCTCGACGTCCCGGCCCTGGCGCGCACCGCCCTCATGTCGCCGGGCCACTTCTCCCGCAGCTTCCGCGCCGCCTTCGGCGAGACGCCGTACAGCTACCTGATGACCCGCCGGATCGAGCGGGCCAAGGCGCTGCTGCGGCGGGGCGACCTGACGGTGACGGAGGTCTGCTTCGCGGTCGGCTGTACGTCACTGGGGTCGTTCAGCTCGCGGTTCACCGAGCTGGTCGGCGAGAGCCCGAGCTCGTACCGGGCCCGCAGCCACGACCACGGCGCCGCCATCCCGGCGTGCTACGCGAAGATCATGACGCGGCCGGTCAGGAACGGAGAAGCCAAACCCGGCGCCGGCTCGTAGCGTGAGCGGTATGGATCTCAAGCTCTCACACTGCTTCATCGCCGTTCACGACCACGACAAGGCCCTCGCCTTCTACCGCGACGTTCTGGGCCTCGAAGTGCGCAATGACGTCGGGTTCGAGGGGATGCGCTGGGTGACGGTCGGCTCGCCCTCGCAGCCGGACGTGGACATCGTCCTCGAACCGCCCAGCGCGGACCCGAACGCCTCACCGGCCGACAAGCAAGCGCTCGAGGAGCTCTTGGCCAAGGGCATGCTCCGCGGCGTCATCTTCGCCACCGGAGACTGCGACGCCACCTTCGAGCACATCCGCGCCGCCGGTGCCGAGGTGATTCAGGAGCCGATCGACCAGCCGTACGGCGTCCGTGACTGCGCCTTCCGCGACCCCTCCGGCAACCTGCTGCGCTTCAGCCAGTCTCGCGGCCGGTGAGCTTCGGCTCTCCGCGGTCCCGGAAAACCGTCGCGCCCGCACCGCTGCATCCGCTCGAATGTGTTCATGACCATGCGCATCCCCCGAGGGGGGCTCAACGCGGACCTGAGGGAAGCAGGCCTGGAAGGGGCGCGGCTGGACGGCGCGAAGCTGGAGGGCGCGAAGCTGGCCGGCCCCTCCTGCAGGAGGGGCCGCGTCACCGCTCTCAGGGGCGCGCTCATACCGGCCGCCGAAGGGGCGCCGCCGGCTGATACGCGCGCGGCGCCCCTCGTCCGGCCTGCCTCACGCGCCTGGGGCCTGCCAGAACGCGCAGTGGTGGTCGGCCGGGAAGCCGGTGGTGGGGGCGACACCTCCCGGATCGAGCACCTGGATCCGGTCACCACCGGCGGTGTACCGGGGCCAGACGGGTGCGCCCGGCCCGTTGGGGTTACCAGTGGCGACGAACCTCGCCCAGTAGCCCGTCATCACGCGTGACAGGCGCTTCTGGGCGGGGGTCAGGGGCCGCAGTGCGTCCATCGGGAACAGGTACACCAGTTCCGAGGCGTGGAATGCGCCCTGCGGTGTGTGCGGCGCCGGGACGAACGGCGGGGCCTGCGGATCCGCGAACTCGTAGGCGTACACGGGGACGCGCCCGCTGTAGAGCCGGCTGTCCTCGCGGGCCGGGCAGGCGAACCGCTGGTCGGTCCCGTACGCGGAGTAGGCGAGGTTGGCCGAGGGATAGGCGGCGGCCGGGTACTCCCTGAGGATGGCCTCCGCCTTTCCGGGCTGCTGCAGGCGGACCAGGGCGGCGTAGCTGGCGGGCGTGAGCGGGCCGTTGCCGAGCAGGTCCACGTACACCGCCGTGAAGTAGCGGTACTCGTCGTGGGTGCTGCCGCTCAGCGTCGGCACCGCGTTCACCCGTCCCGAGGCCCACGCCTCGCGCGGCGCGACGGGCAGCACATCCGGCCCGGTGTTCGGAGTCCAGAGCGCGGACGGCCGGGGCGCACTCCCGATGAGCCGCGTCACGGGCACGGCCCTCAGACACGCCGCCGCGTTCGCCGGGTCCGTGCAGCCCACGGAAGCCGCGAAGTCCTGACCGTTCCGCTCGGCCGCGGGGAGCGGGAGCGGGGCGAGGGCGTCGGCGGAGGTGCAGCTTCCGCTCTGCTGGATGGCCTGGTGGAACAGGCGCTGGGCGGTGGGCGATGCGATGTGCAGGCAGGTGTCGGCGGAGCCGGCGGACTGGCCGCCGAGAGTGACCCGCTGCCGGTCGCCGCCGAACGCGCCGATGTGCTGCCGTACCCAGCGCAGCGCGGCCTGCTGGTCCATCAGGCCGTAGTCGCCCGACGCGGCGTCGGTGCTCTCGGCCGAAAGCGCCGGGTGTGCGAGCCAACCGAGCGCCCCGAGGCGGTAGTTGACCGTGACCACCACCATGCCCCTGGAGGCCAGGGCCGCGGCGTCGTAGTCGCTGCCCGCGCCGTACGTGTTCCCGCCGCCGTGCAGCCACACGAGTACGGGCAGCCGTCCGCCGCTGGTGCGGGTCGGCGTCCAGACGTTGAGGTAGAGGCAGTCCTCGGACGTGCTGCCGGTCCTGTTGGACTCGCCTGGGAGGATCGGGCTGCCGTCCGGCAGCAGCGTCAGCGGGATCTGCGGGCACGGACTGGCCGGCGAGGAGGCGTCCCGCACACCCGACCAGGGGCGGGCGGGCTTCGGCGGGCGCCAGCGCAGCTCACCGGTCGGCGGGGCCGCATAGGGGATTCCCTGGAAGACGCGTACGCCGTCACGGCCGGTCGTGCCGCGCACCGTTCCGAGCGAGGTGCTGACGGTGAGGGGGTCCTGACCTCGCGCATGGCTCGCGGCGGTTGTCGGGGCCGGATACCCGGCCGTGGTTGTCGTGATGGATGCGCCGACCATCGCCGGCAGGGCTAGAAGCACGCATAAGAGGGCTAATGCGGTCCGGATGGGGGAGTGGCGCACCAAGCGGGGCGCGCTGTGAGTTCTCATCGCTCTCCTGGTCACTCGAAGGGACACAAGGGCAATGGAGCGCGAACGACCGTAACACAGATTCTGAATCTGTCTCAGGGGGGACGCAACAGGTCTTTGTATTCTGGGGAGATGACCCGCACACCGCCCCCTGGAGCCCCGGGTGCGCACGACGCATCCGGGGCTCGCAAAGCGCCGTGGCGGGCGCCCGTCACCGTCGGTTCTGCCGCGTACCGGGCCGCGCGGGAGCGACGGACGGGCGACCTCGTACGGGTGCGGGCCACACCCGCGGGCGTGTTCGCCCTGGCCCGGGAGATGTTCCTGGCAGGTACCCGCCTCGACATGCAGGCCCTCGCCGCCCGCGCGGGCGTGTCCCGCGCGACGCTCTACCGGTGGACCGGCCAGCGCGAGCAACTGCTCGCCGATGTCATCTGGTCGCTCACCGAGGACATTTGGAATGCCTCCGTCCGGAGGTCTGCGCACCTGTCAGGGACAGAACGGATCATGGCGACGGTGCGGCGGTTCCTCGGCTTCGTGGCCGACGACTCGGCCCTGCGCGCCTTCCTGCGCCAGGAAACCCACGCGGCGCTACGGGTCCTGACCGGCCGTGACGCCGGTGTGCAGGGGCGCATGGTGGACGCCGTCGCCGCGCTGCTGAGCGCGGAGGCCGCGACCGGCGCCTTCGTGCCGCGTGCGGAGATCGAGCCGCTGGCCTTCGCGATGGTCCGGGCGACCGAGGGGTTCCTCTACAACGACGCGGTCGCCGCGGTCGAACCCGATGTGGAGACCGCGCTCTCGGTGCTCTACCTGCTCATCACCTGAGCCCGGCGGGCTCGTCAGGCCCGGGCGAACGCCTGCAGGCTGCGCTGCAGGGCGCGGAGTGCTGGGCGCCGGCTGGAGGGGCTGATCGGGTCACTGCGTCTGCCAGCGGGTTAGCGAGCGGCGTCCGCGGGGAACCTCGGCGGGGTCGCGCGTCCATCCGGGGCGTCAACGGGACTGGCTGGAGGAGAGGGCATGGTCAACGGCGGGGACGTCATTGCGGAGCTCACCACCGATCACCGAGAGGTGGAGGACCTGTTCGAAAAGTGCAAGGAGGTACCACCCGGTGCCCCGGCCCGCAGGGATTTGGTGGACCGGGTGACCATGGAACTGGTGCGGCACTCCATGGCCGAGGAGGAGCACCTCTACCCGGCGGTCCGCGAGCACCTGGCCAACGGTGATGCCCTGGCCGACAAAGAGATCGCCGACCACGCAAAGGTCGAAGAGATCCTGAAAGACCTCGAGGGCCGGTCGCCGGATGACGCCTCCTTTGAGCAGCTGCTGCTGAAACTCGAGAGTGAGGTGGCCGAGCACGTGCGCGACGAAGAGGAGCGACTCTTCCCCCTCCTGCGGCAGGCATGCTCCACCGATCAGCTCATGCAACTGGGTCAGCTGGTGCGCGCAGCGAAGGAGACAGCGCCCACCCGCCCGCACCCCAGCGCCCCGGACAAGCCGCCGCTGAACAAGCTGCTGGCTCCCGGCGTTGGGCTGGTCGACCGGATCCGAGACGCCATCACCGGCCGCGGCAAAGCCTGACCTCGACCCAACGCTGCCACAGGCTTCGGCGACACGACCGCATGACAACAACAGCTACGTGGCACAAGCCGATAGCCGCAAGGGCGCCGAGCTGGGCAAGCAGCTGCTGCGCACCCGACTCGGAGGCTGACGGACCCACAGGAGTTCGGCGAGGCCTTCACGCCCCGGCCGAGCCCCTGCCTGCGCAGGCGCAAGGCTCCGCACACGGCGCCTCCGCAGCGCTGGGAAAACCCGCAGCAGCAGCCACGAGAGAAGGCCTACCAGCTGCCCGCCTGCACCGACATACTGCGACATCGGCTGCTTCATCGCTTCCGGACCAGGACTCTCTGTGGGAATGGCGATGACTTTCTGGATAGCCGGAGGTCAGTATCGGCAGACGTCGTCGAGAAGAGGATGTGGTGAGGATGGCCGGCACGCAGGAGTTCGAGTTTCGGACACTGCTGGCCGGGCGCGGCCTCGTGGAGTCGCCGCGATGGCACGCTGATCGGCTGTACTTCTCCGATTGGTCCGCGCACGAGGTGATCGCCGTGGATCTTGCCGGTCGAAGTGAGGTCATCGCCCGGGTGGAGTCGCTTCCGCTGTGTACCGCCTGGCTGCCGGACGGCCGGCTGCTGATCGTCTCGTCGGCCGACGGGCTACTGCTGCGCCGGGAGTCGGACGGGGCGCTGGTGACCCATGCCGACCTGGGAAAGTCGGGCTGGAACGACATCGTCGTGGACGGCCGGGGCAACGCCTACGTCAATAGCATCGGCTTCAACATGATGGCCGGCGAAGCGTATGCTCCCGGATTCGTCAGCCTGGTCACCCCGGACGGCTCCATCCGGCGGGTAGCCGACGGACTCGCCTTCCCGAACGGTATGGCGGTGACCGCCGACAACTCCACCCTCATCGTCGCCGAATCGTACGGCCACAGCCTCGCGGCCTTCGACATTGATGCCGACGGCGGGCTGTCTCATCGTCGGGTGTGGGCAGATCTCGGTGACGGTACTCCGGACGGCATCTGCATCGACGCCGAGAATGCCGTCTGGTACGCCGACGTGCCCAACAAGCGGTGTGCGCGTATCGCCGAGGGCGGCCGGGTGCTGCACGAGATCGAGTTGGACCGCGGCGGGTTCGCGTGCACGCTCGGCGGCCCCGCGGGGAAGACACTGTTCGTGGTGGCGGCCGAGTGGCGAGACGACCTACCGGAAATGGTCCCCGCGGGAAGCGGCCAGGTGCTCGCCACCGAGGTCGCCGTACCCGGAGCCGGCTGGCCGTAGGCTCATTGACGGGAGTGGACACGATCAATGGCGGCGGCTGGAGCCACATGAGAGGCACCCGGCGCGTGGGCGCCGGCACCGCAGGGAGCGCCCCATGAGCAAGGTCATCGCGGACATCTCGGTCTCGCTCGACGGATTCGTCGCGGGGCCCCATGACGGCCCCGGCAACCCCCTGGGCGACCGGGGCGACCGGCTGCACCAGTGGGTGTACGGGCTGGCGAGCTGGCGCGAGATGCACGGTCTGGAGGGCGGCGAGCGCAACCAGGACGCCGATCTCATGGGCGAGACGTGGTCCCGCACCGGGGCCTACGTGAGGGGCAAGCGCATGTTCGCCAGCGGCGAGGAGCCGTGGGGCGAGGAGCCGCCCTTCCGCGGCCCGGTGTTCGTCCTCACCCACACCCCCCCCGCGAGCCCCTGGTCAAGAAGGGCGGGACCACCTTCACCTTCGTCACCGACGGGGTCGAGAGCGCGCTTGCCCGGGCGAGGGAGGCCGCCGGCGGCCAGGACGTGGCCGTCGCGGGCGGCGGACAGGTGATCCAGCAGTTCGTGAAGGCCGGGCTCCTCGACGAGCTGCAGATCCACCTGGTCCCCGTACTGCTGGGCGGCCGGGGTGCGGCTGTTCGAGGACATGGGCCCGGAGACGATCGAGTTCGAGACCACCCGGGTCCTCGCCTCCACGGGAGTCACCCACCTCACGCTGCGCCCAGCGAAATGACCGCCCAGGCGCACCGGCCACGGCGGTGGCGTTCGCGGTGGCGGTCGCTCAACCGTCGGTGTCCGCCGGAGCCTTCAGTGCGGCGCGGCCGAGGAATTCCATCAGCGCCGTGGGGTCCTTGGTGATGAAGGCGCCGAGCTCTTCGGCCCTGGCCGTGCGATCGGGTGTGAGCCGGCCGGTGTAGAAGGCGGTCTGGCCGCGGTACCGGCCCGAATCGCGCAGCTGCTCAAGGTAGTTGAACCCGGCGCTGGGGTCGTCACCGCGGTGGATGTTCGAGATCAGGACGTTGACGTCGCGAGTGCGCAGGGCCTCCGTGGCCGAGGCCTCGTCCTCTACGACATGGACCGTCGCGGACAGCCGCTCCAGCTGCCGTACCAGGTACTGGTTGTTCTCGGGGTGGGGGTCGAGCCACAGGATGCGCAGCCTGGCGTAGTCCTCGCTCCGGGCGGTGACCGGTTGCGGCTGAGGCGGCTGCGCAACCGAAGGGGTACGGGGGCCCTGGGGGGCCGGCTGCGGGTAGGAGTAGGCATCCGGCGGGGCGGGGGCCTGCTGCGGCATGCCGTAGCCCGGCGGCATGCCATAGCCCGGCTGCGCGCCGTAGCCGTAGCCGCCTGCCGTCCCCGGGCTGTCCTGTCCGGCGGGCCGGCCCTGGGCCTGTCCCTGGGCCTGGGACGAGGGGCGGAGGGGCTGAGGCTGCTGCGCCTGCGGCGCGTACGGCACCCAGCTCTGCGGCTGCGCGGCCTGCCACGACGGAGGCAGTTCGCCCCATCGCGGCGGCGCCGTGGCCTGGGTGCCGCGCCGCAACTCCGCCCGCAGCGTCGCTGATTCCGGCAGCGCCTCGATGTCGGTCATCAGGGTGACGAAGCCCTGGTCGGTGGCGAGCTCGGCGAAGGCGGGTGGCACGGCGGCGTTCAGGTCCGCCAGCCGGTCCGGCCAGTCACGGGTGTCCAGAGGCTCCGGGACCGCCAGTTCGAGGCCCGCGAACAGATCGCCCACGCCCTGCCACCGGGGATCGTCCTCCGCGTCCACCGACGCGCCGAGACGGAGGATCGTACGCGCCTCCCGGTACCGCAGGAAGTCACCGATGAGGTCGCGGGTCGCGGGGCGGGTGGCGGCCCGGTGGAAGTCCGGATACAGGTGTTGCAGCAGGATCACCTGGATGAGGGCCTCGGCCCCGATCTCCTGCCAGCGCGCGTTGAGGTGGTATTCGAGGACGAAGCTGTTGATGAGCCGCTTGATCCGGCGCGGGTTGCGCCCGGTGCGCTCGGCCACGAGGGACACCAGCGAACCGCCGAGGAGCTGGTCGGTGCCCGATGCGCGGGCGTAGCCGAGGACGAGGCGCTCGGCCTGCTCGGCGTCCGGCGCGGGGATGCGGTAGCTGCTCTGGACGATCTTCTCGAGGTACTCGCCGGTGGCCGGCGGCCCGTCGGCGCCGGCCCCGAGGCCCGCGGACGCCAGCCGGGCCTGGTCGCATCCGAGGACGAACACCAGACCCGGCACGTCGAGATACACCTTGATCGCCTCGCACACGGCCTGGACGGTCGCGTCCTCGCAGCGGTCGAGGTCGTCGACCAAGACGACGAGCATGCGGCGGCCGCGCGGGCCGTCGGCCCACTCCGTGGCAAGGCTCTTGATGATCTCGCGGGACTCGTTCCGCGACTTGGCGTCACTGGCCATCCGCGACCACAGCTCGTCGACGGCCGGGCCGAGCCGGAAGAACATGCCGATCAGGCCGAGCGTGACGGCGCTCAGGAGGCGCAGCGCCCGGGGATGCTGCCGCACCCGGTTGGCCGCCCTGCGCAGGGCGTTGCGGTCGAACTTGTCCAGCACTGACTTGATCAGACCCTCGAGGGCGTCGTCGCCGTTCGAGGTCCACGCGTTGAACCACACGCACTCGATCGCCTGGTCGGCCGCGAGATCCGCCGCGACCTGGTGCATCAGGCTGCTCTTGCCCATCCCCCAGTCGGCGTCGAGGGCGAGTGTGAACGGCGTCGAGGAGCGCGACCTGCGGATCAGCGCGGCGAGCTCGGCGGCCCGCCCAGCGGTGCCCAGCAGATCGGACGCCGGATCGCCGCCGACGGGCTCGTCGTTGAGCAGCGCGAACGCCTGCACCAACTGATACGGCTGAAAGGGCCCTACCGGCACCACGGGCGCGGTCATCGCGCCATCGCCCTGCTCTCCTGCTCGGTCACGGGTACCAGGATGCCATCACAACTGCCCTGCGCAGCACGCCGATTGGGGGCCGCAGCAGTCGTACGGTCCAGCGCTCGGCGCCGCGGTAGAAGGCCGCCCGCGCCGCCGATGCCCGTGCCCACCGGTCAGGAATGAGGCGCGGGAGATCGCCATCGTGCGGAACCGGTTGACGATGCCTTCGGTCATGTCGACGCAGACGCCGACCGCGGTGGCCAGGGCTCCGGAGGTCGCGGCCATCAGGATGATGCCGGGGGCGACGTAGTCGATGTACTCGGTGTCGGCGACGGGCATGGCGCCCGGCGCTTCAGCTCGTCCGCGGTGCCTTCCGCGACCAGCTTGCCGTGGTCCAGGAGGCGATCCAGTCGGCGAGTTGGTCCGCCTCCTCCAGGTACTGCGTCGTCAGGAAGATCGTCCGATTCCAGGGGGGCGGTGAGTCGCTCGGCCAGGGCACGGGCTTCGTCTCCGCCCGCGTCTGCGGTGACCGCGAGCTCGTGCCGGAGGTTGTCGACGTAGGGAGTGAGGTCCATGGCGCCGTCATGGCACACGTGTGGCGCCATAACGAGCCGTCATGGCGTCACACATGTATGCAGGGTGCGTCTCGGGGCCTGGGCGGTTCAGCTGAACAGGCCCGTGAGCCAGCTCTGCCAGGCGTGCTCGGTCCTCTTCTGGTCGGCGTCGGCGGCGAATTGATGCACCGCGATGCCGACCGGGGCCCCGAAGGCATTCCTGCCGAAGAAGCGGTACAGCGCGTCGTCACTGCGCAGCCCGATGAAGTACGGGTTGCGGTAGTCGACCACGGCGTCGAACGCCTCGGTCCCCGGCACCTCGACCCGTACCCGGGCACCCTCCGCGGCGTCGTCCGCCAGCCCGAGTGCGCGGCCCACGACCTCGAACGCGCCGACCCGGCTGGACGCCTCGGGGCCCTCGGCGGCGGAGTACGTCGCGGCGCGGCCGGGGAAGTGCTCCAAGTACTGCCGGAGGGTGTGCAGGTAGAAGTCGGTGTGCTTGTTCGCGCCGTCGTACTGGTTGTCCCAGTCGTCCACGAAGATGCCGCTGTGCACGTAGCGCACCCAGGAGCCGCCGCCCTCGCGCGGTTCGATGACGTGGTCCAGCTGGTTGAGCGTCTGGCCCTCCGCGCCCTCCGGGCTCTCGACGCGCCCGGTGAGATGCCGCGGCGGATCCCAGGCGGTGACGGTGCCGCCGAAGGGAGCGGCGCCGCCCTCCCGCGGCTCGTACTCCATCGGCCACAGCCAGCCCGCCGTGCCGGTGGTGATCGCCTCCCAGACCTGCTCCGGGCTCGCGTCGACCTCGAACTCCCGGACGATCTCGAATTCCTTGGACATGGTGTTCTCCGTACGGTGTCAGGCGCGTGCGGGCGCGTAGATGAGGTGGTGGACGCCCGAGCCGAACATCCGGGACGAGACGACCTCGAGCGGCGTCGTGTCCAGGCCGTCCTGGAAGAGACGCTTTCCGCTACCCACGATGACGGGGTCGATCAGCAGCTCGATCTCGTCGACGAGCCCCTCGCGCAGCAGCCACTGGACGAGCGTGGCGCTCCCCATGACGGTGATGTTCTTGCCGTCCTGCCGCTTGAGTGCGGAGATCTCGTCGGCGATGTTCTCGCTGATGACCGTCGAGTTGTTCCACTCGGCCTTGTCGAGGGTCGTCGAGACGACGTACTTGGCGACGCTGTTCATGTGGTCGGCGCCGGGCGCGTCCGGCATGCCGGGCCAGGCGGCCGCGAACCCCTCGTACGTCGTACGCCCGATCAACAGGGCGTCGGACGCGGCCATCTGGCCGGCGACCGTGGCCGACATGTCGTCGTCGAAGTACGGGCCGTGCCACTCGTTGGGCGACTCCATGACGCCGTCGGCGGTCAGGAATTCGGTGATGACGAGCTTCCTCATGGCGATTCCTCGGCGGTGACGGCCCGCTGCGCCACGGCAGCCGGCTCGGTGGTGGTGGTTGCAGTCGCGTTTGTGGTGCGGGGCTTGACCGTGGGGTGGACGGCGACGACGATCCGGTGATCGCGGCCGCCCTCCGCGGTCTCGTCGTGATACTTGGCGATGAGGGCGCCGACGCCGCGCGTCAACTCTTCGACGAACGCGGCCCGGTCGGCGGCGGAGGCGAAGCGCACCTCGCCGTCGAGCGCGTAGGTCGCCAGCCGCTTGCGCGCCTTGGCCGCGCCCGTGATCAAGGTGCCCACGTCGCGAACGAGACGGGCGGCGACCGCGAGCAGCCAGCGCGCCGAAAGCTGGTCGCGGAAGCGGCCCGGGTCGGGCTCCACCGCGGCCAGGGCCACGGGGGAGATCACATACGAGGCCGCGGTGGCCCGCATCAGGCGCTCCGTGACGTTACCCTTCCTGCGCTCGCCGACCAGCTCGACCAGACCGTGCCGCTCCAGCGCCTTGAGGTGGTAGTTCACCTTCTGCCGCGCCAGGCCGACGCGGGTGGCCAGCATCGCCGCGGATGCGGGCTCCGCAGCCAGCTCGGCGAGCAGGCGGGCGCGTATCGGGTCCAGCGAGACCTCGGCAGCCGCCGGGTCCTCGATCACTGTCACGTCCAACATGAGCCCACCCTCCCACCGAAAACTTTTCTTGTCCAGACCTATCTTCTTGTCGGTCTCATGCGTGGGGGTGGGGGACCTGGCGGGCCGTTTGTCACGTTGGGTCGACGCTCGCAATACGCTGCGTAAGGGGCAGTCGTATTCGGGTACATGCGGTTTTTTCGCTGACCACGGCATTTTCCCGAACTACGCGATGGGCTGCAGAAAAGGCCCCCGTTATCGGACGCGCGCAGCCGGGCCATCCGTCGGTGCCGAATGCTTTGTTCAGGAAATCTGCACACGGCGGTCGCAGTTGGGGCGCGGCGCCGGACTGGGAACTCGCTTCACCGTTCGCCTGCCAGGACTTTGGCGCGGGTATGTCCCATTGGGGTCGAGGGATGCGCGTGGCCAGGAGAATTGACCCGAGGGGCATACGGCGGGCCATGTGAAGGAGTCGTCACCATCCGGTGCGCGAAGCTGCACGTCAGCACGGTGAAGTGGCGAAACGTCCGCCGGTTCTGCGGCTGTTCGGCTGGCCGTTCGGCCCGTCGGCGTGCTTTCATCTTGCGCCATACGGGAGTTGTAAAAATGGTTCCCGAATCTCGGGTACCAGAACGACCGTTGACGCGGCCGGATCGCTTGTCGCAGACCCGTCCGTTCCCCCCTCGGAAACACCCAGAGCAATGAAGGGAAACGCAAGGCATGCGTAACGACTTCACCCCCCAGGTCGAGACCCGCGAGATTGCCGACAGCGACCTCGACAGCATTTCCGGTGGTGTTCTCGGCTCGGTCGTCGGGGACGCCACGAGCACCGTGCACTCCGGTCTGCCGAACGCCACGGATGCCGCCGCCGGTGTCACCGGCCTCGCCGCGGAGGTCACCGGCGTGAACACCGCCCCGGTCACCGGTATCGCCGGTCTCTGACGGACGTTCGCGGCCAGGCCTGACAGCCAGGCGCGCTACCCGGCCCCGCGACACATCTGAATCCCCGTAGGGTCGGCCATGAACCCCGGAGCTGAACGTTCCGGGGTTCATGGATGTCGTCGATCGACGGCCACGGGCTGATATCCGCGCACGTCAATGCCCGTGTTACGGTCGGCCCGTTCCGCCTGACCGAGCGAATGCAGTTGAAGGAATAGTTCCGTGCAGTTCCGGCAGAAGGCGCTCTCCAAGCTCCAATCGCCCGAAGAGCTCGATCTGCCGGTGCGCTTCGCCCGCCCGCAGGGCCGCCTCGTCCTGACCGTCACCGCCGCCGTCATGGCCGTTGCGTGCTTCTGGGCCGTGACCGGAACCGTGTCGTCCAAGCTGAGCGCACCCGGAATCCTCACCCGCGCGGAAGGCAGTTACGTCCTGCAGAGCCCGGTAGCGGGTCAGGTCACCGCAGTCCTCGCCGAAGAGGGCGACATGCTGTCCGAGGGCGCACCCCTGCTGCGCGTCAGCACCCAGCAGGGGAACCGGGCCGTACGCGCGGTGGCCGCGGGCCGGGTGACCACGCTGGTGGCCAAGATCGGCGCCGTGGTCACCACGGGAGCTGATGTGGCGACCGTGGAGCGCATCGGCAACGCCGGTGATCCGCTGGTCGCGATGCTGTACGTACCGGGTGGCAGCGGATCGGCGGTGCCCGTCGGAGCTTCGGTGGACCTGACCGTCCAGTCCGTGCCGACGCAGCAGTTCGGGGTGTTGCGCGGCCGGGTCAAGGCAGTCGGCCGGGCGCCCCAGACGCGGCAGCAGATCGCCGGCTTCCTCGGGGACAGCCAGTTGGGCGAGCAGTTCTCGGAGAAGGGCCAGCCGGTCGCGGTCATGGTGCAGTTGGACCGGTCGAGCGGCACGAAGTCCGGCTACGCGTGGTCGTCGGCGGAAGGGCCCCCGTACGCGATCGAGTCCACGACGCTGGTCAGCGGCGCCATTCATCTGGCCGCGCAGCGCCCGGTCGATTGGCTCCTCCCGTGACCGCGGAGCAGGGTCCCGCCACGGCGCAGTCCCTGCCGCCCGAGGGTCGGGGGAGGCACCGTCCGCCCCCGAAGGCAACGAAGGCAACAAAGGCAACGAAGGCAACAAAGGCCCCGAAGGGCGGGCGGCACCGCCCGGCCCGGACGAGGCCCGAGCCCGCGCCGAAGGGCCGTAGGCAGAAGACCGTACGCAGCCCCACCGTGCTCCAGATGGAGGCGGTGGAGTGCGGCGCCGCCTCGCTGGCCATGGTCCTCGGCCACTACGGCAGGCATGTCCCCCTCGAGGAACTGCGGATCGCCTGTGGGGTGTCGCGCGACGGCTCCCGGGCCGGCAACCTGCTCAAGGCGGCGCGCGGCTACGGCCTGCGGGCCAAAGGCATGCAGATGGAACCGGCCGCTCTGGCGGAGGTCCGGCCGCCGGCCATCCTCTTCTGGGAGTTCAACCACTACGTCGTCTACGACGGGATGGGGCGGCGCTTCGGCCGGCGGGGCGTGCACATCAACGATCCGGGCAAGGGCCGCCGGTTCGTCTCGATGGAGGACTTCGACACCAGCTTCACCGGCGTCGTGCTGACCTTCGAGCCCGACGACGGGTTCCGCCGGGGCGGCCGTAAGCCGGGGATCCTGGGCGCCATGCCGGCGCGGCTGCGCGGCACGACCGGCACGATGCTCGCCGCGGTGATCGCCAGCCTCCTGCTCGTCGTCGTCGGCGCGGCGGTACCGGCGCTGAGCCGCACGTACATCGACATGTTCCTGATCGGGAACCAGACGTCGCTGCTGGGCGTGCTCTTCGCGTCGATGGGCACCGCGGTGGTGCTCACCGCCGCGCTGACCGCTCTGCAGCAGGCGAATCTGCTGCGCGGGCGCATCATCTCGTCCACGCTGAGCAGCGCCCGGTTCCTGCGCCATCTGCTCAGGCTGCCGGTCACCTTCTTCGCCCAGCGCAACCCGGCCGACCTCGTACAGCGCCTGCAGTCCAACGACACGGTGGCCGAAACCCTGGCGAGGGACGTCGCCACCGCGGGCGTGGACACCGTGGTCGTGATCCTCTACGCCGTCCTGCTGTGGACCTACGACCCGCAGCTGACCGTCATCGGCGTGCTGATCGCGCTGCTCAACGTGGCCGCGATGCGCGTGGTGGTCCGTATCCGTGCCACCGGCACCCAGAAGCTGCGCGCGGACAGCGCCCGGCTGACGAACACTTCCTACAGCGGTCTCCAGCTCATCGAGACGATGAAAGCGACCGGAGGCGAGAACGGCTACTTCCGCCGCTGGGCAGGGCAGCACGCGACCACTCTGGACGTACAGCAGCGGCTCGGCGTGCCGAGCGCGGCGCTGGCCGTCGTCGCGCCCACCCTCGCGGCCCTCAACAGCGCGATGATCCTGCTGATCGGCGGCCTACGGGCGGTGGAGGGCCATATCTCGATCGGACTGCTCGTCGCCTTCCAGGCACTGGTGACCAGCTTCACCGCGCCGATCACCCGGCTGAACGGGGTGGCGGGCCGGATCCAGGACTTCGCGGCCGACGTGGCGCGGCTGAAGGACGTCGAGAGCTTCCCGGTCGACCGGCTGTACTCGCGGCGGGAGCCGGCCGCGAGCACCCGCAGGCTCAAGGGGCATGTGTCGCTGGAGCACGTCACGTTCGGATACAGCCCGCTCGACAAGCCGCTGCTCACCGACTTCTCGCTGTCGGTCGGGCCGGGTCGGCAGGTCGCGCTCGTCGGCGGGTCCGGCAGCGGCAAGTCCACCGTCTCCCGGCTCATTTCCGGTCTCTACAGCCCGTGGGAGGGCGCGATCCGGATTGACGGGCAGCGGCTCGAGGAGATCCCGCGCGGCGCGCTGGCCGCCTCGGTGTCGTTCGTCGACCAGGACGTCTTCCTTTTCGAGGGCACCGTCCGCGACAACGTGGCCCTGTGGGACCCCTCGATACCGGACGAGGCCGTCATCGCGGCCCTCAATGACGCCGCCCTGCACGACGTGGTCGCCCGGCGACCCGGCGGCATCCACAGCCGGGTGGAGCAGGACGGCCGTAACTTCTCCGGTGGCCAGCGGCAGCGTCTTGAGATCGCCCGGGCGCTGGTCCGCCGGCCCAGCATCCTGGTCCTCGATGAGGTGACCAGCGCCCTGGACGCGGAGACCGAGCAGGTCATCATCGACAATCTGCGGCGCCGCGGCTGTGCCTGTGTCGTGATCGCCCACCGGCTCAGCACGGTGCGCGACAGCGACGAGATCGTCGTGCTGGACCACGGAACAGTCGTGGAGCGCGGGCGGCACGAGGAGCTGGTCGCGGCCGGGGGAGCGTACGCCGAGCTGGTCAAGGAGCACTGAGGTGGCATCCGTTCACCAACCGGCGGCCGCCACCGGAGCGGAGCCGTACGACGATGGGGGCACTCCCCCAGCTACCGCTGGGGGTGCCCCCACCCATGCCCTTGAGGTTATGGGGGAACTGGGCAGCCTGGGCGAACCGGTCGACTGCACCGGTGTGCGCAGCCTGCCGCTGGAGGGCCCGCACGTCCTCTGGCTCGTCGTGGACGGCGCGCTGGACCTGTTCGCGGTCGACGCGGGCCAGCAGGGGCACTGGCACTTCCTCGGCCGGCTCGAACCCGGAACTCTCCTGCTGGGGCCGGTCGAAGGCCCTCAGCACACTCTGGTCGGCAGGCCTCTGCGGGGGTGCGCGCTGCGCCGGATCCAGCTCCGGGAGCTGTTCCGGCCCGAGTACGGCGAGGGGTACGGCTACGCGGACGGCGAGGGATACGGGTACGCGTACGGCGGCCCGTACGCGTACCACAGCCCCGAAGGTCACCTCGGCCCGCTGGAGGACGCATTCGCCCACGGCATCGGACGCAGCCTGCGCGTCCTGTTCGAGGCCCCGCTGGACGGTCGGCCCGGCCAGGCCCCGGCCACGGACGGACCGGCGCCCGCATCCGCGCCGGCCGACGACGACATCGTGTGGATGCAAGTGGCGCCCGGCAGCGTGCAGTACGGCGCCGCCTACAGCGCGGACGCGGCCGCCGACCTGCTCATCGACGGCGCCATGTGGCAGCGCATGGTCGACCAGCAGTACCGGCTTCTGTGCGCGCTGGACCGTTGGATAGAACAGCTCGAGCGCGCTCACGAGGACCGGACCGCGGCCGGCATCGAGGCCGGTGAAGCGGTGCGCGCGCAGGCGGATCAGGCGCTGCTCGCCTCCATCGGCAGGTCGGGGAAGGCCGCCGCCCGCGACGCCGGGGGAACCGACGACGCCACACTCGCCGTCTGCCGCGCGGTCGCAGACGCGGCCGGGATCACGCTCTCGGCGCCCGCGGAGGGCGGCTCGCTGATCGGCCGGATGAATCCGGTCGAGCGCATCGCGCTCAGCTCACGGATCCGTACCCGCGTGGTCAAGCTCGGCGGGCGCTGGTGGCGGGAGAACAGCGGCCCGCTCGTGGGCCACCGGGCGGAGACCGGGGCCCCGGTCGCACTGCTGTGGCGCCGGGGCAGGTACGAGGCGGTGGATCCGGTCACCGGCGAGCGGCAGAGAATCGGGAAGGCGGAGGCGGGGGAGTTCGAGCCGCGCGGCGTCATGTTCTACCGTCCGCTGCCCGAGCGGCCGATGAGCGCCTGGCGGCTGCTGCGCTTCGGCCTCCGCGGCACCGGGACGGACCTGCGCAGTCTGGCCCTCGGCGGACTGGTCGCGGTCGGCCTCGGCGCGCTGGTGCCGATCGCCACCGGACAGGTGCTCGGCGTCTACGTACCGAACGCCGAGAACGGTCTCATCGTCCAGGCAGCCCTGGCCATCGTCGCCACCAGCATCGTCGCCGCCGCGTTCATGCTGCTGCAGAACATCTCCATCCTGCGGATGGAGGGGCGCGTCGAGAGCACGCTGCAACCGGCCGTCTGGGACCGGCTGCTGCGCCTGCCGACGAGGTTCTTCGCCGAGCGCTCGACCGGAGAGCTGGCCAGCGCGGCCATGGGGATCAGCACCATCCGCCGCGTCATGTCCGGCATCAGCTCGGTGGCCGTGCAGGCGGGCACGGTCGCCGCGGTGAACCTCGTACTGCTGCTGTGTTACAGCATCCCGCTGGCGCTCATGGCGATCGGCATGCTGACCGTCATCGCCTCGGTGTTCCTCGGGCTCGGGCTGTGGCAGCTGCGCTGGCAGCGCCGCTTGATCAAGCTCGGCAACAAGCTCAACAACCAGGCCTTCCAGACCCTGCGCGGGCTGCCCAAACTGCGTGTCGCCGCGGCCGAGAGCTTTGCGTACGCGGCCTGGGCGCGGGAGTTCGCCCGCAGCCGCGAACTCCAGCAGCGGGTGGGCCGGATCAAGAACCTGATCACGGTCTTCAACGCGGTCTATCTGCCGCTCTGCATGCTCCTGATGTTCATGCTGCTCGCGGGACCGGCCCGCGGGAGCCTGTCGGCGAGCGGCTTCCTCACCTTCAACTCCGCGGTGACGATGATGCTCACCTCGGTGACGCAGCTCACCGGCGCGCTCATCTCGGCCGCCTCCGTCCTGCCGATGTTCGAGCAGATCAAGCCGGTGCTCGACGAGGCTCCCGAGGTGCGCGGAGGGAGTGCCAAGACCGGCACGCTGTCCGGCGAGATCGAGGCCAGGCAACTGTCGTACAGATACGCCGAGGACGGGCCGCTGGTGCTCGACAACGTCTCCTTCCAGGTGAGGCCGGGCGAGTTCCTCGCGGTCGTCGGGGCCAGCGGCTGCGGCAAGTCGACCCTGCTCCGGCTGCTCATCGGCTTCGACCGGCCGGCCTCGGGCGGCGTGCTCTACGACGGCCAGGACCTGGCAGCCCTCGACCAGGCCGCCGTGCGCCGCCAGTGCGGGGTCGTCCTGCAGAACGCCCAGCCGATCACCGGCTCGATCCTGGACTGCATCTGCGGCGCCGAGATGTTCTCGCTCGAAGAGGCGTGGGAGGCCGCGGAGATGGCCGGCCTGGCCGAGGACATCAAGCGCATGCCGATGGGCATGCACACCATGCTCTCCGACGGCGGCGGCACCGTCTCCGGCGGGCAGCGCCAGCGCCTGATGATCGCCCAGGCCCTCATCCGTCGCCCGCGCATCCTGTTCTTCGACGAAGCCACCAGCGCGCTGGACAACGAGACCCAGCGCATCGTGATCGAGAGCACCCGCAAGCTGCGCTCCACCCGCATCGTGATCGCCCACCGGCTCTCCACCGTCATGGACGCGGACCGGGTGATCGTGATGTCGGACGGCCGCGTCGCCCAGCAGGGCCCGCCCGCAGAACTGCTCGCCGACACGGGCGGGTTGTTCCACGAGCTCGTACGCCGTCAGATCCGGTGAGGGGGCGGCGGTGCAGCGGCTTCGCCGAGCGGGGAGCGTCACCGGGGCCGTGGACTCACCCCGGCAGGCCGTCAACGCGCAGATTCCACCGGCCTGTGCGCCCGACCAGACGGGTGGCGGACAGCGGGGGCACGTCGATGCGCCAGAACGACTGCGGGGGTGCGGACAGGGCGTGCAGGATCGCGGCGCGTACGACCGCGGGCTCGGCGATCGCGACCGTCCGGCCCGCGTCGGCCGGCAGGTCGTCGAGCCAGGCGGCGATACGCCCGCAGAGTTCGAGGACGGACTCGCCGCCGTGCGGGGCGGCGGCGGGGTCCGAGGTCCAGGCGGCGAGACCTTCGGGCTCGGCCGCGGCGAGGTCGGCCAGCGCGCGGCCTCGCCACCGCCCCATGTCGCAGTCGCGCAGGGCAGGTTCGGGCCCGGCAGCGTCCAGGCCGAGGGCCTCGGCGGTCTGGCGGCAGCGCGTGGACGGCCCGCGGTACTGCCGCCAGGTCGCCGCGGCCAGCGACGCGGCGGCGGCCCGCGCGTCCTGGAGCCCGCGGTCGTCGAGGGGGCCGTCGTCGTCGAACCTGGCCTCCCGTAGGGCCGCGCTGGACGCCGGGGCGATCAGGGTCAGCCGGATGGTGATGGGAGCAGGTCCTTCCCTCGAGCGGGCGCGCAGGCGCCGTATTTTGCCCGAGCCTGGGGCCGGGTTGGTACGGGTGTGCGGCGATGCTATCCCTGCGCTCCAGGTCACCGCCCGTGGCGGTCGCCGGGACCGGTCCCGGGAGGTCTGGCCCATGGCCGGTATTGGCTGGTGGGACAGGGGGCTGTACCGTCTGGTGCGACAGGACGACGGTGCGTACGGAAGTCCGGTGCAAATCCGGCACGGTCGCGCCACTGTGTGCCGAGCGGCCATCCGCCCACAGGGAGGTGGCGGCGAGGCGAGTCAGACCCCGCGCCGTCGTCGCGTAGCTCCACCCGATGACGGGACGCGTGTTCCCGAGGAGGTCTCGCCATGGCCCAGTCCGCCGTTGCCCCCGCACCTGTTTCCCCGCCCGCCCTAGCGCCCCTGCCGATCCGGGCGGTCCTGCCCTGGGCCGCCTTCTTCGGCATCCTGATGCTCGTCCTGCTGTACTTCGTCGGAGCCGAGCAGGGGGCCTTCGCGGTGTTCTCCGGCGAGGGCGTCCACGAGTGGGTGCACGACGGCAGGCACCTGCTCGGCTTCCCCTGCCACTGAGCGGGGACGACGCGCACATGAACTCCGTCACTGTACGCACCCTGTTGGTGCGCGGCATGCTCGCGGGCGTCGTCGCGGGTCTGCTGGCCTTCGGCCTCGCGTACCTCATCGGCGAACCGTCCGTGGATGCCGCCATCGCCTACGAGGAAGCCCAGTCCCATGCCCACGGGCACGGGCACGAGGGCGTGGAGCTGGTCAGCCGGTCGGTGCAGTCGACCGCCGGCCTGGCCACCGGCACGCTGGTCTTCGGCATCGCCGTGGGCGGTATCGCATCGCTGGCGTTCTGCTTCGCTCTGGGCCGTATCGGCCGGTTCGGGCCCCGGGCCACCGCGGCGCTGGTCGCAGCGGCGGCCTTCGTCACGATCTGCCTGGTGCCGTTCCTCAAGTACCCGGCGAATCCGCCCGCGACGAGCGATCCGGGCACGATCAACCAGCGCACCGCGCTGTACTTCCTGATGATCGTGCTCAGCGTGCTGCTGGTCGTGGGCGCGACCCTGCTGGGGCGGCGGCTCGCCGGACGCCTCGGCAACTGGAACGCCTCGATCGTCGCCTCGGCGGCCTTCGTGGGGGCGACCGCCCTCGCCATGGCGTTCCTGCCGGCGTTCGACGAGACGCCCGCCGACTTCCCGGCCGCCGTGCTGTGGGAGTTCCGGCTGGCCTCGGTCGGCATCCAGGCTCTGCTGTGGGCAGCGTTCGGGCTGCTCTTCGGGTACCTCGCCGAGCGGGTGCTCGTACCCGGCACCGCAGATGAGACGGCGAGCGGCACGGCCTCGCGGTCAGCCGCCCCTACCGCCCCTGCCGCCCCCTGAACGGCGGTACGAGGCACACGAGATAGACGAAGGACCCGCCGGGGGCGCGCCCGGCGGGTCCTTCCGCGTCAGCCGGAGCACGGCATGGTCCCCGTCACCGCCTCCTGCGCCGGCACAGGACCGCCACCAGCGCGGCGAGGGCGGCGAAGGCGAGGGCGGCTGCCGCGCGCTTGGCGAGGGGGGCGCCCGCCGCGCGGAGGAGGTCGATCGGCTGGATCTCCGGTTCCGGAGCCGGTTCCGGGGCCGCAGGGGCGGTCTCGGCGGTCGCCGCAGCCGGTGCCGTACGGGCCAGTTGCTCCGACAGGCACGCGGCGAACTGGCCGATGAGCTTCTCGCCCACCTCGGCCATCACCCCGCGCCCGAACTGGGCCGGCCGCCCGGAGACCGTCAGGTCGGTCGCCACGGTCACCGCCGTCTCCCCGCCGTCGTGTCCGGCCAGCGTCCCTGTCACCGTGGCCCGTGCCGTGCCCTGCCCGCGGACCTCCCGGCCGTTGGCGGCCAGGACGATCCGGTGCGCGGACTCGTCCTGCTCCTGGAAGGTCGCCGTGCCCCGGTACGTCACAGTGATCGGGCCGACCTTCACCTTCACGGCGCCGGTGATGGTCTCGCCGTCGAACCCCTCGACCGACGCCCCCGGCATGCAGGGCGCCACCCGCTCGATGTCCAGCAGCACCCGCCACGCCTCGTCGACCGGGACCGGGACGGTGAACTCGTGGTGCAGCTCCATGTTCTCCTCCTCAGCCTCCTCGGCGTCCTCCTCGTCCTCAGCCTGCTCAGCCTCCGCACACCGGCCGGCTCCTCCTCACACCGGTTTCAGATGCGGAGGGTGGATCGCGCCCGCCGTCTCCGTCAGCGCCGCGCCGCTGCCGCCCCAGCGCAACGCCACGATCTCCGCCGCGATCGAGACGGCCACCTCCTCGGGCGTACGGGCGCCCAGGTCGAGGCCGATCGGCGAGCGCAGCCGCGCCAGCTCCGCGTCCTCAAGTCCCGTCTCCCGCAGCGCCTTCAGGCGGTCCTCGTGGGTGCGGCGGCTGCCCATCGCGCCGACGTACGCGGCGGGGGAGCGCAGCGCGACCTCGAGGAGCGGCACGTCGAACTTGGGGTCGTGGGTGAGCACGCAGATCACGGTCCGTCCGTCCGTCTGGGTGTTCCGCAGGTAGCGGTGCGGCCAGTCCACGACCACCTCCACGCCTTCGGGGAAGCGCTTGGGCGTGGCGAAGACCGGCCGTGCGTCGCACACGGTGACCCGGTAGCCGAGGAACGCGCCGATGCGGGCCACGGCCGCCGCGAAGTCGATCGCGCCGAACACCAGCATCCGCGGCGGCGGGGCGAACGACTGCAGGAATACGGCGACATCGTCCTCCCGCCGCTCGCCGTGCGGCCCGTAGTGGCGCTGCCCGGTCGCGCCCTGCGCCAGCTCCCCGCGCACGTCCGCCGCGACCGCCGCGTCGAGGCCGCCGGAGCCGAGCGTGCCGGAGACCCGGTCGGGCCAGACGGCGAGCGTGGCGCCGCGCGGGCCCGGCCCGTCGAGGACGGTGGCCATCGCGACCGGGCGCTGGTCGGCCACCGCCTCTGCGACCTCCGCGAACGCCGGGTCCGTCGCCTGCGACACCGGCCGCACCAGCAGCGTGATCTCGCCGCCGCAGGTGAGCCCGACGGCGAACGCGTCCTCGTCGCTGTAGCCGAACGTCTCCAGCTGTGCCTGCCCGGTCTCCACGACCTCCTTCGCCAGCTCGAAGACCGCGCCCTCCACGCAGCCGCCGGAGACACTGCCCACCACCTCGTCCTCCGGGCCCACCGCCATCGCCGCCCCCGGGCCGCGCGGCGCGCTGCGGGTCACGGCGACGACCGTGGCGAGCCCGAACGGCGTCCCCGACTCGTACCAGCGGCGCAGGGCCGGGAGGATCTCACGCATCGACCGCCCCCCTCACGACCGCCGCCACGTGCTCCAGGGCGCCCAGGCTGTGCCCCTCGACGAAGGAGTCGACGCTGGGCAGGGCCGCCGCCATACCGGCCGCGAGCGGCGCGTAACCGGGGCGCCCCTTGCGCGGGTTCGCCCAGACCACCCGGTGCGCGAGCCGGTGCAGCCGCCGCATCTGCGCCGCGAGCAGCGCCGGGTCGCCGCGCTCCCATCCGTCGGACAGCAGGACGACCACCGCCCCGCGGGCCATGCCGCGCTGCCCCCACCGGTCGAGGAAGGCGCGGAGCATCTCGCCGAGGCGGGTGCCGCCGCTCCAGTCGGGCACCGCGGCCCCGACCGCGGCCATGGCGGCGTCCGGGTCCCGGTGCGCCAACTCCCGGGTCACGCGGGTCAGCCGGGTGCCGACGGTGAACACCTCCGTACGGTTCCGGGCCCGTGCCCCCGGCCCCGCCTGTCCATGGGCGGCGGCGTGCGCAAAGCGCAGCAGAGCATCGGCGTACGGGGCCATCGAGCCGCTCACGTCGAGCAGCAGCACCACCCGGCGGGGCTTGGCGGACGGGGCGCGGTAGCGCAGCCGGGCCGGTTCGCCGCCGCCGCGCAGCAACTCCCGTACGGTGCGCCGCGGATCGACGGCCCCGCGCCCGGCCGGGCGCAGCCGCGGCGTTCGGCGCGGCTCGCCGCTCAGCGAGAACGCCGCGAGCAGCCGCCGCAGCGCTGCCCGTTCGGACGAGGACAGCTCGCCCACGTCGCGGTGGCGCAGCACTTCCGCGGGGCTGGCCAGGGCGGCAACGGGCGGCGCGGCCCCGCCCAAGTTCTCATCGCCCGTGCCGGTCCGCGCAGTTGCGGCCGGTGCGAGCCGCACCGCCGGCCGGGGATGCGGACGAGCCGGCCCGGCGATGTCCGGCCGGGTGTCGAAGTACGCGGCGAAGACCCGGTCGTAGCGCCGCAGATCGTCCTCGTCTCCGCAGAGTGTGAGCCGCCCGGCCCAGTAGACGTTGTTACGCGAGCCGGGTCCGAGGACGTCGAGCGCACGGAGGAACGCCTGCACGCGGTCGGGCCCCGCGTCGACGCCCGCGGCGCGCAGGGCCCGTGCGAAGCCGACCAGGACGGTGGTCGCATCCGCAGCGGGGCCGGTCCGGCCGTGGCTGCTCGCCGTCGCCGGGTGCGGGTCCGGTGTGCCCACCCTCCCCCATAGCCTGGACGGCATGGGGGCACCCCCATCGCCCCTGCGGAACGACTGCCCACACCAGTTCCGCATGCCGCTTACACCCCCCGCCCCGCGAGGATCGCCGTCAGGTCCAGGCCGCGGGCCCGGTCCGCGTCCTCGCGGTACTTGAGCACCGAGCCGAGGGTGGCGACGGCCAGCTCCGCGTCGAGCTCGCTCGCGCCGAGCGCGTCCAGGGCCTCGGCCCAGTCGATCGTCTCGGCCACGCCGGGCGGCTTGACCAGATCCTGCCCGCGCAGCGTCTGCACCACGGCCGTGACCTGGGCGGCGAGCCGCTCGCTCACCTGCGGCTGCCTGCGGCGTACGATCGCCAGCTCGCGCTCGAAGCCGGGGTGGCCGAACCAGTGGTAGAGGCAACGCCGCTTCAGGGCGTCGTGGACCTCGCGGGTCCGGTTGGAGGTGACCACCACGACGGGCGGCGACTCGGCCCGCAGGGTGCCCAGTTCGGGGATCGTGACCGCGTACTCCGACAGCAGCTCGAGCAGAAACGCCTCGAACTCGTCGTCGGCGCGGTCGACTTCGTCGACCAGGAGTACCGAAGGATGGGTCTCCAGCGCCTGCAGCAGCGGGCGGGCGATGAGGAAGCGCCTGCTGTAGAGCTCGCTCTCCAGCCGGTCCGCCTCCGTGACCCCCGCGGCCTCGGCGGCCCGCAGATGCAGCAGCTGGCGCGGGAAGTCCCAGTCGTAGAGCGCCTGGGCGGCGTCGATGCCCTCGTAGCACTGCAGCCGGATCAGCGGTGCACCGAGGACCTGGGCGAGGGCGGAGGCGAGCGAGGTCTTGCCCGCGCCCGCGTCGCCCTCGCAGAAGAGCGGACGGTGCAGCTTCAGCGCGAGGAAGCAGGCGATGGCGAGCCCGTCGTCCACGAGATAGCCGGTCTCCTCCAGGCGCGCCCGCATCGCGGAGGGGCTGCCACCGGACGGATCCCCGGGCGCCGGGTGGACATCCCGCGGGTCCGTGGGTACGGCGCCGGTGTCCCGCCGCGCGCCACCGCTTCCCGCCGCCGGGCTCCTTCGCGTACTCGGGCTCATCCGCTCCGCCCGCCGTCCTCACTCCACCCCGGCCGCTGTCATCACCGCACGCCGGGTCAGCACCCGGGCGAGGTGCTCGCGGTACTCGGGCGACCCGGAGAGGTCGGAAGCCGGCCGGGTGCCCTCCGCCGCCGACTCGGCGGCCCGCGCCACGGCGCCCGGTTCGGATTCGGCCCCGGCCAGCGCCGACTCGCAGGCGCTCGCCCGCACCGGAGTCGGCCCCATGTTGGTCAGGCCGATACGGGCCTCCGCGATGCGGCCGTCGTCGCGCCGTACCGCCGTGGCCACCCCGACGACCGCCCAGGACTGCGCGACCCGGTGGAACTTCTCGTAGTGGAAACCCCAGTTCTCCATCTTCGGCACCCGGACCTCCACCAGCAGCTCGCCGGGCAGCAGCGCGGTCTGCAGGTAGTCGGTGAAGAACTCGCGCGCCGGGATGGTGCGCCGCCCCTGCGGCCCCGCCGCGACGAGCTCGGCGTCGAGGGCGAGGGCCACCGCCGGGAGGTCGCCCGCGGGGTCGGCGTGGGCGAGCGAACCGCCGAGGGTGCCCCGGTGGCGTACGGCGGGGTCGGCGACGGTCTCGGCCGCCGCTGCCAGCAGCCCGGCGTACCGGCGCACCAACGGGTCGCGGATGACGTCATGGTGGCTGGTCATCGCGCCGATGACCAGCGTCCCGGCCTCCTCGCGCACCCCCCGCAGCTCCGGCACGCGCCCGACGTCGACCAGCAGCTCCGGGAAGGCGAGCCGCAGCCGGAGGATCGGGAGCAGGCTCTGGCCGCCGGCCAGCACCTTCGCCTCCTCGCCACCCTCGGCCAGCGCGCTCACCGCCTCGTCGAGGCTCTGCGGCCGTGCGTAGTCGAATGCGGCGGAAATCATTGCTCACCCTCCTCGACTGCTTCCTCCGCCTGCCTGATGGCCTGCCAGATCCGCTCGGGCGTGCACGGCATGCGGACATCGCGGACTCCCAGCGGACGCAGCGCGTCCACGACCGCGTTGACGACCGCCGGGGTCGAGGCGATCGTCCCGGCCTCGCCGACGCCCTTGACGCCCAGTGCGTTGGACGTCGCCGGTGTCTCGGTGCGGTCGGTGACGAAGTCGGGCAGGTCGGGGGCCGAGGGCACGAGGTAGTCGGCCATCGTTCCGGAGACCAGGTTGCCGTCCGCGTCGTACACCGCCTCCTCGTACAGCGCCTGGGCGATGCCCTGTGCCACGCCGCCGTGCACCTGGCCCTCGACGATCATCGGGTTGATCACCCGGCCGACGTCGTCGACGCACACATAGGAGCGGATACGGACCTGGCCCGTCTCGGTGTCGACCTCGACCGCGCACAGGTGGGTGCCGTGCGGGAACGAGAAGTTGTCCGGGTCCATCAGGTGCTCGGCGTTGATCGTCGGCTCCATGCCCTCGGGCAGGTCGTGCGAGGAGAACGCCTCGAACGCCACTTCCTGGATCGTCTTCCGCGCCTCGGGCGAGCCCTTCACCGAGAACGTGCCGCCGGAGAACTCCAGGTCGGCCTCGCTCGCCTCGAGCAGGTGCGCGGCGACCTTGCGGGCCTTCTCCACCACCTTCAGCGCTGCGTGGTGGACCGCGACCCCGCCGACCACGAGCGAGCGCGAGCCGTAGGTGTCCATGCCCTGTGGCGCGACCTTGGTGTCGCCGTGCACCACGTCGACGTCCTCGAACGGCACGCCCAGCACGTCCGCGGCGATCTGGCTCCAGCTGGTCACATGGCCCTGCCCGTGCGGGCTCGTGCCGGTGACCACCTGGACCTTGCCGGTGGGCAGCATCCGGATGGCGGCCGCCTCCCAACCGCCCGCGGCGTAGCGGAGGTCGCGCAGCACCCGGCTCGGGGCGAGGCCGCACATCTCGGTGTACGTGGAGACGCCGATGCCGAGGCGGACGCTGTCGCCCATGGCGGTGCGCTGCCGCTGCTCGGCCCTGAGGTCGTCGTAGCCGAAGAGCGCGAGAGCCCGGCTGGTGGCCACCTCGTAGTTGCCGGTGTCGTAGGTGAGCCCGCCGGCCGTGGTGTACGGGAACTCCTCGTGCCGGATCCAGTTGTGGCGGCGCAGCTCGATGGGGTCCACGCCGAGCTCGGCGGCCAGCTCGTCCATCGTCCGCTCGATGGCGAAGGTCGCCTCGGGCCTGCCGGCGCCGCGGTAGGCGTCCACCGGCGTCATCGTGGTGAACACGCCGGTGCAAGTGAAGCTGTAGGCGTCCATCTTGTAGATGCCCGGGTACATGAAGGAGCCGAGGATCGGGGTGCCGGGGGCGATCAGCATCAGGTACGCGCCCATGTCCGCGAGCAGGTCCACCTTCAGGCCCAGCAGTGTGCCGTCCCGGGTGGCCGCGATCTCGACGTCCTGGATCTGGCCGCGGCCGTGATGGGTCGCCAGGTAGCCCTCGGACCGGGACTCGGTCCACTTCACCGGGCGGTCGAGCCGCCTGGCCACCGCGAGGGCGAGGGCCTCCTCGCCGTACACCTGGAGTTTGGAGCCGAAGCCGCCGCCGACGTCGGGGGCGACCACGCGCAGCCGGTGCTCGGGGATGCCGGTGGTCATGGAGAGCGTCACGCGCGCGATGTGCGGGACCTGGGTCGAGGAGTAGAGGGTGAACTCGTCCGAGCCGGTGGGCGGGGTGGCGACCACGGCCCGCGGCTCCATCGCGTTGGGGATGAGCCGCTGCTGGTGGTAGCGGCGGCGGAGTACGACGTCGGCCCGCCCCCTGGCCTCGTCGTAGTCGCCGGTGGCGAGCGGCCAGGTGTAGCAGCGGTTCGTGCCCTTGCCGGAGTGGACCAGCGGGGCGCCCTCGGCCAGCGCGGCCTCCATGTCGAGCACGGGAGGCAGCGGTTCGTAGTCCACCTCGACGGCCTCGAGCGCGTCGGCCGCCGCGTACCGGTCGCGCGCGACGACGACGGCCACCGGGTCGCCGGCGTACCGGACTTCGTCGACGGCGAGCGGCGGGTGGTCCGGCATGACGATGTCCTCGGTCAGCGGCCAGACGCAGGGCAGGGAGCCGAGCTCGTCGGCCAGGTCGCGGCCGCTGAAGGCGGCGATCACGCCGGGCCGTTCGAGGGCGGGCGCGACGTTCACGCGGTCGAGCCGGGCGTGCGCCATCGGGCTGCGGAGGAGCGCCATGTGCAGCAGACCGGGGACGGTGATGTTGTCGGTCCACCTGGTCCTGCCGGTGACCAGCCGGGCGTCTTCCTTGCGGACCCGGGAGCGGCCGAGTTCGCCGCCCGCGAGCGGCTGGGTGGTCATACCGGAGCCCTCCGCCCGGCCGCGGTGGGCGCGGCCTCCTCGGCGCCGGGCGCGGGGGCGCCGCGGCGGCGCATCTCGGCGGCCGCGGCGAGCACGGCACGCACGATGTTCTGGTAGCCGGTGCACCGGCAGAGGTTGCCCTCCAGGCCGTGGCGGACCTCGTCCGGGGTGGGGTCCGGGTTCTCCCGGAGCAGGTCCCGGGCGGCCATGATCATGCCCGGGGTGCAGTAGCCGCACTGCAGGGCGTGCTGCTGGTGGAACGCGGTCTGCAGGGGGTGCCACTCGCCGCCCGGGGCGAGCCCCTGGATCGTCGTCACCCGGCTCCCGTCGGCCTGGACGGCCAGCACCGTGCAGCTCTTCACGCTCTCCCCGTCGAGGTCGACCGTGCAGGTCCCGCAGTTCGTGGTGTCGCATCCGACGGGGGTGCCGGTCAGGCCCAAGCGGTCCCGCACGTAGTGGACGAGCAGGAGGCGGGGCTCCACATCGTCCTCGTACGCAGTGCCGTCCACCGTCACCGAGATACGGGTCATGTGCCCTCCCAATGGCCAGGGCGATGGGCGATATACGCCATTCCTCCAGATATCCGCCACTGTAGGTTGCGGCGTGGGCGTACGCGACCCGCTGGGATGCGCGGAAGCCGCGCGTGCCAACGCCTTGCCCCGGGCGTAAGGTCCGCACTATGGGCCACGCCGCTCGGACCCCGGGTCCGGAATTCGCACGGCGGCTGCTGGACCGGATCCTGGCCGAGGTCGTGCGCGACACGGGCGCGTACGCGGGCGGGGTCTACCTGCTGGTTCCCGGCCGGCAGATGCTGGGCCTGGAGGCCATGACCGGGGTGCCGCGGGAGTTCGCCACACCGTGGGCGCGCGTGGGCCTGGCCGCTCCGCTGCCCGTGACCGACGCGGTGCACGAAGGACACCTGGTGTGGGTGGGCGCCCAGGGTGAGCTGGCCCGCCGCTATCCGCGCGCCGCCCTCGTCCTCCCGTATCACTTCGCGCTGGCCGCCGCCCCCATCGCCACCGAGACCACCGTGTGGGGCGCGCTGCTGCTGCTCTGGCCCGGTTCGCACCCGGAGCAGCTCAACGCGACCGAACTCGACCGGATCGACGGCGCCTGCGCCCGCCTGGCCGGGCTGCTGCAGCAGGCCGCCGAGTCCGGGCAGCGCATCGAACCCGGGCACGAGCCGCGAGTGCTGCCCCAAGTGCGCCCCGAGCCCCCGGGCCGGGCAGAGGCTCTGGCGGCGGTGGAGTTCGTCGACCGCCTTCCCGGAGGCGGATGCGGACTGGATCTGGAGGGGCGGATCACGTTCATCAGCCGCAAGGCTGCCGACCTGCTCGGCGAGGACACCCGGGGGCTGGTCGGGGCGCGGCTGTGGGAGGCGCTGCCCTGGCTGGCCGACCCGGTCTACGAGGACCGCTACCGCGCCGCCGTCTTCAGCCGTCGGCCGACGTCCTTCACCGCCCGGCGCCCGTCCGGCCAGTGGCTGTTCTTCCAGCTGTACCCGGACGGCTCCGGCATCAGCGTGCGCATCACCCCCACCCGTATCAAGGACCGCCCGCAGGGCCGGCTCCCCCCGGAGGCCAGGCCGGACACGGCCCCCACCCGGGTGGGAGCGATCTACCACCTGATGCTGCTGGCCGGTGCGCTGACGGAGGCCGTCGGCGTGCAGGACGTCGCCGACCTCGTGGCCGACCAGATCCTGCCCGCCTTCGGCGCCCAGGGGCTCGCCCTGCTGGTCGCCGAGGGCGGCAGGCTGCGCGTCATCGGCTTCCGCGGCTACGCGCCCGAGACCGTGGAGACCTTCGACGGCACCCCGCTCTCCGCGCCCACCCCCGGCGTCCGCGCCCTGACCGCGGGCGAGCCGTCCTTCTTCGCCTCCCGCGACGAGCTGGAACGGGAGTATCCGGCCCTCGCCCCGATCCACTCCGACATGTCCGCCTGGGCCTTCCTGCCCCTGATCGCCTCCGGCCGCCCCGTCGGCTGCTGCCTCATGGCCTACGAACAGCCCCACCCCTTCACCCCCGACGAGCGCGCCGCCCTCAGCTCGCTCAGCGGCCTCATCGCCCAGGCCCTGGACCGCGCCCGGCTGTACGACACCAAGCACCGGCTCGCCCGCGGCCTGCAGTCCGCGCTCCTTCCGCCCACGCTGCCCCGCGTCACCGGACTGGACGTCGCCGCCCGCTATCTGCCCTCCACCCGCGGCATGGACATCGGCGGCGACTTCTACGACCTCATCCGCCTCGACAGCGACACCGCGGCCGCCGTCATCGGCGACGTTCAGGGCCACAGCGTCACCGCCGCCGCCCTCATGGGACAGGTCCGCACCGCCGTCCACGCCCACGCCGTCGCGGGCGCGAGCCCCGACGTCGTTCTGGCCCGTACGAACCGCCTGTTCATCGATCTGGACCCGGGCCTGTTCACCAGCTGTCTCTACGTCCACCTCGACCTGCGACGGCAGCGGGCCCGCATGGCCTCCGCCGGCCACCCGCAACCCCTGCTGCGCCACCCCGACGGCCGGACCGAGGTCCTCGCCCCTCCTCCCGGGCTGCTGCTGGGCATCGACCGCGACAGCCGGTACCCCACCCTCGAGATCGGCCTGCCGCCCGGCTCGCTCCTCGCGCTCTACACCGACGGCCTCATCGAAGCTCCCGGCACCGACGAGGAACGCACCGTCGCCGGTCTCGCCGACACCCTCAGCCACGCCGGGGGCCAGGGTCTGGACGATCTCGCCGACGGCCTCATCCAGCGCGCGCAGCCCTCCGGCGACCGCACCGACGACACCGCGCTGCTGCTGCTCCGCCCCGTCCCGGAGCGGGGCTGAGTCCGCCGCAACGCGCGGTGGCCTCCCGCTCGTGCGGGAGGCCACTGGTGGCTTTCGGGCTCAGAGCAGGCCGCCGGGGGATGATGCGCTGTCATCCGCCGGCCGCGGGGCGGTCAGTAGCCGTACTTCTTGCCGTTCTTGCCGTTCTTGCCGTCGTCCTTCGAGCCGTGGCCGTGGCCGTTGTCCTTGTGCCTCTTGCGGTCGTCCTTGTCCTTGTCGAACTTGCCCTCGGCGTTGACGCAGGTGTTGCCGATGGTCGGGCTCAAGAAGCTGGCGCCGCCCGGCCAGCTGACGTTGTTACCGCAGAAGTTGATCGGGACGTGGATCGGAATCTGGACGACGTTGCCGGCGATGACCCCGCCCGAGTTGACGGCCGCACCCTTGGCGTCCGTGCCGGCGACTGCGGTGCCGGCAGCGCCGGTAACCATCGCGCTTGCGACCGCAGTGACCGCTGCGGCCCTGACGATACGTGACATTGACTTTCTCCTTCTGCAAAAGGAACCTCCGCCGTCTTTCGACGGCGATAGCAATCGGTCATAACGCCCTATATGTCGGCGGGTTACGCGGTGATGAGCCGAAGGGATCACAGCCACTCCGAACGGGCGGGAGGGCCCGCCGACGGCGGCGTACGTGCCGCGGCCGGAAATTTCGTGTCCGATTTCCGCCAGCCACTGCGCACGGAATAGCACACACTGGGATGTGTGATGAGCGAGGACAGCAAATTCGAGGCGGTGCGCAGCCGGGACGCCAGATTCGACGGGGAATTCTTCTTCGCCGTCTCCACGACGGGTATCTACTGCCGGCCCAGCTGTCCTGCGATGACGCCCAAGCGCAGGAATGTCACGTTCTTTCCCACCGCGGCCGCAGCCCAGGGCTCGGGCTTCCGCGCCTGCCGGCGCTGCCGCCCGGACGCGGTGCCCGGCTCCGCCGAGTGGAACGCCCGCGCCGATGTCGTCGGCCGGGCCATGCGGCTGATCGGCGACGGTGTCGTGGACCGGGAAGGCGTCGCGGGCCTGGCCGCCAGGCTGGGCTACAGCGCCCGCCAGGTACAGCGGCAGCTGAACGCCGAGCTCGGGGCGGGCCCGATAGCCCTGGCCCGGGCCCAGCGCGCGCACACGGCGCGCGTACTGCTGCAGACCACCGGGCTGCAGGCGGCCGAGATCGCCTTCGCCGCCGGCTTCGCGAGCGTGCGGCAGTTCAATGACACGATCAGGGAGATCTACGCCCTCACGCCCAGCGAGCTGCGTGCCGCGGGCGGCGGGCCTACGTTGCGCTCCGGCTCGGTGGCGGCCCACGAGCCCCGGACGCTGCGGGAGATCCGGACTGCGCGGGAGAGGCGGTCTCCGCGGGAGACCGGAGCCCCCACGGAGCCCCGAGCTGCTACGGAGACCGGAGCCGCCAGGGTGCCCCTCAGGCTCGCGTACCGCGGTCCTTACGGGTCCGCCGAAGTCTTCGACTACCTGGCGCGGCGTGCCATCACCGGCATTGAGGAGATCACGGGCGAACCCGGCGACCGCACCTATCGCCGCACGCTGCGGCTGCCGCACGGCACCGGTGTCGTCGAGGTCCGGGAGCGGCCGGGCGGCGGCACCCGACGGACGAGATCCGGGGGAGGAGGCTGGCTGGAGTGCCGGCTGCACCTGAGCGAGCTGCGCGATCTGACCACGGCGACCCAGCGGGTACGGCGCCTGTTCGACCTGGACGCCGACCCGTACGCGGTGGCCGAGCGCCTCGCCGACGACCCGGCGCTCGCCGCCCTCGTCGCCCGCCGCCCGGGACTTCGGGCCCCGGGCGCGGCCGACGGGCACGAGCTGGCCGTCCGCGCCGTACTCGGGCAGCAGGTCTCGGTGGCGGCCGGGCGGCGCTTGGGCGGCGCGCTGGTGGCGGCGTACGGCGAGCCGCTGCCGTCGCCGGACGGCGGCCTCACCCACCTGTTTCCACAGGTGACCGAGCTCGCCGAGGCGGCCCTCGAGGACATCGGGATGCCGGAGTCCCGCCGGGCCGCCCTGCGCACCCTCAGCCGGGTGCTCGCCGACGGCACCGTCTGCCTCGATCCGGGCGCCGACCGCGACGAGGCCGAGCGAGCCCTGCTCGACCTGCGCGGCATCGGGCCCTGGACCGCCGGATACGTCCGCATGCGCGCCCTCGGCGACCCCGACGTGCTGCTGACCGGGGACGCCGCCATCCGCGCCGGCCTGCGGCGCGTGGGGGCCACGGCGGAGGACGCCGAGCGGTGGCGACCCTGGCGCACGTACGCCATGCACCACCTGTGGAACTCGGCCGTCGTTGACGAGCCCTCCGCGCCAGCGGGAATGCGACGTCCGAATCCCGCCGGAAACGGCGCAGCCGACAGCGCAGACTCGTCGGTGAAACCGGTGAACGACAGGAAACAGCAAGGAAGGACGGACCGATGACGGTCTACACGACGATCGACAGCCCGCTGGGCGGACTGCTCGTGGTGGGCGAGGAGTCGGCGACCGCGAACGGCGGCATTGCGCTCGCCTCGCTGTCCGTGCCCGGCCAGAGGGGCGGTGCGGTCGTCCAGGACGGCTGGCGGCGGGCCCCTGACGCCTTCGCCGAGATCGCCCGGCAGCTCCGCGCCTACTTCGACGGCCGGCTGACCCGCTTCGATATCGAGCACACCACCCGCGGCACCGACTTCCAGCAGCGGGTGTGGAAGGCGCTGGACACCATCCCGTACGGCACCACGACGACGTACGGCATGCTGGCCGGCCTGATCGGTGCGCCGCGTGCGGCGGTCCGCGCGGTGGGGACGGCCATCGGCGCGAACCCGCTGCTCCTCGTACGCCCTTGCCACCGCGTGATCGGCGCCGACGGTTCGCTGACCGGCTACGCGGGAGGCCTCGAGCGCAAGCGGCTGCTGCTGCGGCACGAGAGCGAGCACCCCGTGGAGGCGGCGTGACCACGACGGCCGCCTCCCGCACCGGGCGGGCCCTCCACGACGCCGCATGACGTGACGACGCGGCTCGCGGCGCCAACACGTACGGCACGTACGGCACGCACGGCAGGTACAGCACGCACCGTCGTACGGGCCCGGACCTGCGGGCTTGCGGAGTGTCACGGCGGTTCCCGGGGCGCGGCGGGTGGCATCCTGGCCGCTCACCGACCGCGAGGCAGAACTCCCATGAGCCTGAGCATCCGCAACCAGTTCCGAGGCACCGTCACTTCCGTCACCGCAGGCGAGGTGATGGCCGCGGTCAAGGTCCGCCTCGACAGCGGGCAGGAGATCACCGCCGCTGTCACGCGGGACGCGGTCGAGGAGCTGGGCATCGCCGCGGGCTCCGCCGTGCGGGCCCTCGTCAAGTCCACCGAGGTGTCACTGGCGACCGAACCGGTGGCGGGTATCAGCATCCGCAACCAGATCGCGGGCACCGTTGAGGGGATCGCGGCCGGCGGGGCCATGGCCGTCGTCAGAGTGCGCGTGGAAGGCGGCGTGCTGACCGCCGCGATCACCAAGGACGCCGCCGACGACCTGTCGCTCGCGCCCGGGGCCCCCGTGGCGGCGCTGATCAAGGCGACCGAGGTCGCCCTCGCCTCCGCCTGACGACGCAGCGGTTCTGCACGCCACGCCTACGGTTTCGACGGCGCTGGCGGTGACCAGGACGGCTGCCGTCCGCTGAGGGCGACCGCGCGGTCGAGGAGCGGCGCATCCTCCGGGACCTCGACGACGGGCCCGAACATGCCCTCGCGGTCCTCGGGATCCATGGACCGGCCCAGAAGCGCGATCGAGGCCCGCAGGCTCGCCTCGTCGCCGGTGTACGCCTGGCCGGTGGCGCGGGCGAGATCCCAGCCGTGGAGGAGCACCTCGTTGAGGGCGACCCGGCCGGCTTCCGAGGCCGGGAAGGTGATGCCGCCCGCCTGGGTCATCCCCTCCCAGGCCGCAGGGTCCCGCCAGGCCTCGGCGAGTTCTCCCAGCTGCTGGGCGAGGCGGCCGCGCCAGTCGCCGGCCAGCGGTGGCAGCGCCGTGGTGCTCGGGTCGGCCTGCGTCGACGGCCCGAGCGTCTTCGTCGCGGCGTCCCGGAAAGCGGCCGTGAGGCCGAGCAGATGCCCCAGCAGATCCCGTACGGAGTAGGACTCGCACGGCGTGGGTGCGGAGAGCTGGTCGTCGGTGATGTTGTCCAGGAGCAGCGCCACCTGCCGGGTCGGCGGCTCGAGGTCAAGCATGGCGGTCATGTGCTGCCCCCTTCTGGCCGCGCGTCCCTGCTGCGGCGATCACGATGCGTCCGCGGTCCGCGGCGCGTGCTGTTGCGGTGCCCATAACCCTTAGGACGGGGCCGGAGGGCAGAACTCATCGCTGCCGCTGCAGGCGCTCGCGGGAGGCTTCGATCTCGGTTTCGGCGGCGTCGCGGTCGTCCCGGGAGGCGCCGTCGACCGACCCTGCGGGATTTCCACGACGATGTCGAACTCCACGGCTCCTCCTCGCGAGGCGTACGGGCCGTGTGCGGTGCCCCTCCTCCTCAGGCCAAGGCTGCTGCCCGCCCCGGACAGCCGCAGGAAGAACCGCCGGACGCGCCTTGGTCAGGGGCCCTCCGTCCTGGTGCTCTGCGGGGTGCGGATCCGCGCGGCGAGGACCGCCACGTCGTCGTCCGCGGCCTCGCCGACCTGGTGCCGCAGCACCTCGTCCAGCAGCTCGTCGAGGTCGCCCGTCACCGAAGGCCGCAGGTCGGCCAGGCGGGCCAGGGATACGTCGATGTCCTCGTCGCGCCGCTCCACCAGGCCGTCGGTATAGAGCAGCAGAACCTGTCCCTCGCGGAGCTCGCGGGTGGCCTGCTCGTAGCCCCCCAGGCCGGTGCCCAGTGGTGGCCCGTTCGGCAGGTCCAGCAGCTCGGCGGTGCCGTCCGCGGAGAAGAGGGCGGGCGGCAGGTGCCCGGCGCTGGCGAACGAGCAGATGCCGCGGGCCGGGTCGGCCAGCGCGAGGAGGCACGAGGCAGGGCGGGCCGACTCGCTGTCGGAGACCGTCGCGTCGAGCTGCCGCAGGATCCGGTGCGGCGGCAGGCCCGTCGCCGCCACGTAGCGCAGCGTCGACCGGTAGTAGCTCATGTCGACGGCCGCCTCGACACCATGGCCCATCACGTCCCCCATGACCAGCAGGGTCCTGCCGAACGACAGCCGGACCGTCTCGTACCAGTCGCCGCCGACCAGGGCGCTGCTGCCGGAGGGGAGGTAGCGGGAGGCCAGCTCGATGTTGGGGTGCGGGCTGCCTGGCTCGGCGAGCAGGGCGCGCTGCAGCTCCAGAGCGATGCCCTGCGAGCGGGCGTAGCGGCGGGCGTTGCCGATGCTGATGGCGGCACGGCCTGCCAGGTCCTGGCTGATCACCACCTCCTCGTCGGTGAACCCGGGGGAGTCCCCGGCCCGCGCCAGGGACACGGTGCCGAAGGGGTGGTCCAGGGCGGCGAGCGGTATGACGAGGGTGGAGTGGATGCCCGCGGCCCGGTACACCGCCAGGCGCCCCGCGTCCGGCGCCGAGCGGCTCAGCTCCTCGTCGGTCTGCAGGTTCTCCAGCACGGGACCCGCGGTCGCCAGGCAGCGGGCTACCGCCGAGCCCGGCTGGTGGGCCACGTACTCGCCGGCCTTCCCGAAGTGGCGCAGGGCATCGCGCAGCGCGGGTACGGAGGCCAGGGCGGCCCGCCGCATGCGCAGCCCACCGGTCGGTTTCAGCGGCTTGCTCTCCGGCACCTCGCTGGGCAGCACCTCGACGGTGGCCATGTCGGCGAGCAGCGGAACGAGGAAGTCCGCCAGCTGTGTGCAGGTCATATCCATGTCCAGGGTGGTCCCGATCCGCGTGGCGGCGGCGTCGAGCAGGGCCAGCCGCGCGCGGGCCTGCTCCAGGTCGCGCTGCTGCCGCTGAGCCGTCGTGACCTCGAGCACCATGACGACGACCCCGGACACCCGCCCTGCGATCTCGAGCCGGTGGTAGGCGCCGTGCCACCAGCGGCGTTCGTACGGGGGCTCGGCCCGGGTGCGGCCGCTGGTGATCGCCTCGCGGGGCTCCCCGTCCTGGAGCACCTGGCGGAGCACGTCCGTACGGCTCTCGATGCCGGGCGCCACCTCGGTCAGGGTCCGGCCGATGAGGCCCGCGGCCGGGATGTCCGCCATGCCCGCGAAGGCGGGGTTGACGTAGAGGAAGCGCAGGCTCGTGTCCAGGATGGCGACCCCGGCGGGCGTATCGGCCAGCACGTGCCGCAGTACCTGTTCGGCGCTGTCCGCCGAGATGGCGGCCGTCGCCTTGTCGAGGAAGGTGCCGGCGCCGTCGCGGCTGGAAGCCTGGGGGCACACCCGGGTACCTCCTCGTCCGCGCATCGGAACCGCGTGGTGCCATCGTCGGTCGGCGGCGAAGGATCTGCATCCCTTGCCCCCGCCGCCTCCCGGAAGACTTTCTTGCGGGACGTCATAAATCCTGGAGTAAATGACTCGTATATCCATTATTTGGGCATCAAGGACAATCGAGTACCTTTTAGTAGGTCGCGCACGAGCCGTCCGGAGACCTCATGGCACGCCATCACACCCTTCAACCGCCGCCGAAGCTGTATCCGGCGATGCGATTCGAGGTGCTCGAGGCGGACCTCCGGGTGGATCTCCCCCGGGTCCTGGCTCTCAACGGCATGGGCGGCTTCCTGTGGGACCTGGACGCCGACACGTTCTTCCTCGACCCGGGCGGGCTCGCCGTCTACGACCTCGACCCCGACGAGTACGACGGCCGGACGGAAACCCTGGCCCAGAGGATCATGCCCGAGGACATAGCCGCGCTCCGGGACACCGTCGACGACGCTCTCGCGTCGAAAGACGGCTACGGCGCCTACTTCCGCGTCCGCTGCTCCGACGGCACCATTCGCTGGAGCCACACCCAGGGCCGTATCCAGCGCGACGGAGCGGGCCGCGCCCGCCGCGTCGTCGGCATCGTCCGGGACGCGAGCCCCGAGCTCGAGCACCTCACGCAGCAGGCCACCCTCAAAGCGGACCGGAAGCGCCAGACGGACGTCGTCCAGGTGACCACCAGCGTGCTGTCCCAGGCACTGACCATCCAGGACGTGACGGCCGCTCTGACCAGCAAAGAGATCATGGGCGCCATCGGAGCGGGCAGCATCGTCCTCAGCCTCGTCGAGAAGGACCGGCTGCGGATCGTCGCCGCCGCGGGGATGCCGCCCGAGTTCTCCCGCGACCTGCGGTACGTCCGCCTCGACGAGTCGCTGCCGGTCGCCGAAGCGGTCCGTACCCAGACTCCTCGCTTCACCATGAAGGAGGAGGCCCTGACCCACCCCCGGCTGCGGCCGCACGTCGAGGGCAGCGACCTGACCGCTTCCGCCATCCTGCCCCTCATCGCCCAGGCCCAGCCGATCGGCGCGCTGGCCATCACCTACCGGGACAAGGACGAGTTCACTCCCGAGGAGCGCAACCTCCTGATCGCCCTGGGCGGCACCGTCGCCCAGTCCGTACAGCGCGCCGTGCTCTACGACGAGGAGCACGCCATGGCCGTCGGCCTCCAGCAGGCCATGCTCCCGGCCAGCATCCCGGACGTACCCGGCACAGAGATAGCCGTGCGCTACCGCCCGGCCCGCACCGGCCATCAGATAGGAGGCGACTGGTACGACGTCGTGCCGCTCCCCACCGGCCGGGTCGGCCTGGTCGTCGGCGACGTCCAGGGACACGACATCCACGCCTCGGCGGTCATGGGGCAGCTGCGCATCGCCCTGCGCGCCTACGCCGCCGAGGGCCACCCGCCCTCCACCCTTATGGCCCGGGCCTCCAGCTTCCTCCACGACCTCGACACCGACCGCTTCGCCACCTGCATCTACGCCGACCTCGACCCGGCGACAGGCCATGCCGAGCTGGTACGCGCAGGGCACCACGGCCCGTTGGTCAAGCACGCCGACGGCCGGTGCTCACGCCCGTACATCCACGGCGGGCTGCCGCTCGGCCTGCCGCAGTACAGCAGCCACGCGCCGTACCCGACGACCCGCCTCCAGCTCGGCGCGGAGGAAACCCTGCTGCTGTGCACCGACGGGCTGGTCGAGTTCCACGGCATGGACATCGATGAGGGCGTGCAGCAGGTCGAGACGATCCTGCGCGGCGGCCCTGCCGACATGGACGAGCTGGCGGAGCACATCGTCGCCACCATCGAGGCGCGGCAGGGTCAGGAGGACGACGTCGCCCTGCTGCTGGTGGGCCTGACCGGCGACCGGCAGCCCGAGGAGCGGCGGCACTGGAGCTGTCTGGTCACGCACTCGGACCCGCAGGCCCCCGCCCTGGCCCGCCAGATGCTCCGGAACACCCTGACCCACTGGGGGCTCGGCGACCAGTGCGACGCCGCCGTGACGGCGGCCAACGAGCTGATTGCCAACGCGGTCATGCACACGGACGGGGACGCCATGCTGACGGCGCGGCTGCTGCGGCAGAACGGGGACCGGACGGGCGCCCAGCTCAAGATCGAGGTCCAGGACAACTCGAGCAGGCTGCCGCAGCTCAGAATGCCCTCGGACACGTCGTCGGGCAGCCGCGGGCTGCTGATCGTGGAACAGCTGGCGCAGGAGTGGGGGGCGGAGCCGCTGGGGGCGGGCAAGCGGATCTGGTTCAAGCTGCCGGTCCGGGGCCCGGGATAACCGGCCGCTTATCCCACGCCCAGTAACCGCGCGTAGCGCGGCCGCGCGGCGAACTCGCCGTATCCCCACACCGCCGGGCGGCCGGCCTCCGCACACAGATGCAGCACCCGGCCGGGCGCCAGGTGCACGCCCACGTGCGCGCCGTACCCCTCCGGCAGCCCCGGTACGGCTCCGCGGTCGAACAGCACGAGATCCAGCGGCTGTTGGACCATGACCCGCCGGGTCGCGGTCGTATCCGCCCACAACTCCGCGGAACGCAGCGGCGGCACGCCGATCCCGAACCACGCGAGCACGGCATACGCGTACCGCTGGCAGTTGGCCCCGCCCTCGACCCCTTCACCTCCGGGCGCCCCGGGGTAACGCCCCGCCACGTACGGGGTGTTGCGCAGATGCGCGGGCAGGTCGTCCAACGGACCGTGAACCCCCATCGAGCATCCCCTCGGAACCGGAGCCGCTGTGACGATGTCAAGGCTGCAGGAACAATCCGGCGGAGCCGTGCGGGCGCGAACCCGGGTGATGCGAGCGTGCCGGCCGTGCGCTCATCCAGATCTCTCCAGTCCCTCCTCGCCTCCGCCGTGGCCGCTGTTCCGATAGGCCCTGTCCGGCGGGCTTCGGAGGATCCGGCCAGGAGCCTGGCAACTGCTGGCCGGATGCGCCCGAAGCCTTGCAGATCACAACCTGTGATCCCTAGAGTGCCGCACATGCGGTCCTACACCATCGGTCAGGCGGCCCGGCTGCTGGGCGTCAGCCCGGACACGGCGCGCCGCTGGGCCGACGCCGGGAAAGTGCGGACGCACCGCGACGAGTCGGGGCGCCGTCTGGTCGACGGCCGGGACCTGGCGGCCTTCTCGGTCACCCTCGGCGAGAGCGCCGCGGCCGACGAGGAGGCCTCCTACACCTCGGCCCGCAACGCCTTCCCCGGCATCGTGACGGCTGTCAAGCTCGGCGACGTCGCCGCCCAGGTGGAGATCCAGGCCGGGCCCCACCGCCTCGTGTCGCTGCTCACCCGCGAGGCCGTCGAGGAACTGGGCCTGGAGGTGGGCGTCGAGGCCGTGGCCCGGGTCAAGTCGACCAACGTCCACATCGACCGCGCCTGACCCCGTATCACCGCAGCCCGGGCCGTTCCCCCGTGCGCCGGAGCCAACCGCCGCGAGCCGCCCTCCCGCTCATTCGCTCGCAACAGCATGAAGGAGAACGACCCCATGGCCCTCGTCGTCCACTGTCGGCGCGCAGCCACCCGTACCGCCGCGGTCGCCCTCACCGCCGCGCTTCTCATCCCGCTCGCCGTCGCCTGCGGCAACGAGTCCGGCGAGGGCGAGGGGGCGGGTTCCGGATCGGCGCCGGGGAAGCAGGCCACGCTCACGGTGCTGGCCGCGGCCTCCCTCACCGACGTCTTCAAGGAGGCGGGCGAGGCCTACGAGGACGAGCACCCCGGCACCCACGTGACCTTCTCCTTCGCGGGCTCCCAGGAACTCGCCGCCCAGGTACGGCAGGGCGCTCCGGCCGACGCCCTCGTGACCGCCGACACCACGACGATGGACGGGCTGCGGAACGACACCGGCGCCCCGGCCGTCATCGCCAGGAACCGGCTCGTCATCGCCACCGCCAAGGGCAATCCGAAGAAGATCGACGGCCTGAAGGACCTGGCGGACAAGAAGGTGAAGGTCGTCCTCGCGGCGCCCGAGGTGCCCGTCGGCCGGTACAGCAAGCAGATCCTGGACGCCCAGAAGGTCACCGTGCGGCCGGTCTCGCAGGAGGCGAGCGTGCGCGGGGTGCTCAGCAAGGTCGAGCTCGGCGAGGCCGACGCCGGAATCGCCTACGTCACCGACGCGACCTCCGCCGAGGGCAAGGTCGGGAGCGTCGAGATACCCGACGACCAGAACGCCATCGCCCGGTACCCGGCGGCCACCCTGAAGGGGTCCGAGAACGCGGACGCGGCCGCCGACTTCATCCACTGGCTCGGCTCCGCACAGGGCCAGAAGATCCTGCGCGACGCCGGTTTCCTCAAGCCGTGAGCGCAGCGTGTCCGGCATGAAAGCTCCGCCACCGCCCCAGCGCGGCCCCCATCGCGTACCGCTGCCACTCGCCGTACCGGCCGCGGCCGCGGTGGCGCTGCTGCTCCTGCCGCTCGTCGGTGTGCTGGCCCGCACCCCGTGGGCGGACCTCGGCTCGCACCTCACAGGGCCGGGCGTCAGCCAGGCGTTCAGGCTGTCGCTGGTGGTCTCCTTCTGGTCGCTCGGCCTGTCGCTCCTTCTGGGCGTGCCGCTCGCCTGGCTGCTGGCCCGCGTCGAGTTCCCGGGCAAGGCGCTCGTACGCTCCCTCGCCCTGCTGCCGATGGTGCTGCCGCCGACCGTGGGCGGTGTGGCGCTGCTGCTCGCCTTCGGCCGGCAGGGGCTGCTCGGTGGGTGGCTGGAGGACTGGTTCGGGCTCACGCTGCCGTTCACGACGCCCGGCGCGGTCGTCGCGGCGACCTTCGTCGCGATGCCGTTCCTGGTGATCAGCCTGGAGGGGACGCTCGCCGGGCTGCACCTCCGGTACGAGGAGACCGCAGCGTCGCTCGGGGCGCCGCCGGTACGGGTCTTCCTCACGGTCACCCTGCCCATGGTCGCCCCGGGTCTGGTCGCCGGGGCGGCGCTCACCTGGGCGCGGGCGCTGGGCGAGTTCGGCGCGACGATCACGTTCGCGGGCAATCTGCCCGGCGTCACGCAGACCCTGCCGCTCCAGGTCTACCTGCTCCTCCAGGAGCAGCCGCAGGCCGCGACCGCGGTGTCCCTGCTCCTCCTCGCCATCGCGATGCTCGTGCTGCTCGCCCTGCGGGGCCGGTGGGCGGGGGCCGCCCGGCCGTCCCGCGGGGCGGCCCGGCTCCCCTCGCCCGGCCCTGCGCCCGAGGAGCGCACGGACCGGCCGACCGCCCCCGCCGCAGGGCGCGGGTCCGCGCAGGCGCCCGCCGGTCCCGAGCGCGCGGAATGGCCTCTGCACGCCCAGGTCGTGGGCTATCCCCGGCTCACCCTGGACGCCGCTCCCGGCGAGACGATCGCCGTGGTCGGCCCCAACGGGGCAGGGAAGACAACCCTGTTGCGCGCCCTCCTCGGTCTCACCCCGCGCGCCCGCACCACCGCGCTCCGGATGGGGGACGGCGCGGACGCCGCCGGGCTGCCCCCGCACGGCAGGGGCGTGGCCTGGGTCCCCCAGGACGGCGCGCTGTTCCCGCACGTGAGCGCGCTGAGCAACACCGCGTACGGGCTGCGTGCCCACCGCGTACCCCGCCGGGAGGCGCGCCGGGCGGCCCAGGAGTGGCTGGACCGCCTCGGTGTCGGCCACCTCGCCCACCGCAGGCCGGGCCAGCTCTCCGGCGGTCAGGCCCAGCGGGTGGCGCTGGCCCGCGCGCTGGCCACCCGCCCCCGGCTGCTGCTGCTCGACGAGCCGCTCGCCGCGCTCGACCAGACGACCCGTGCCCACGTCCGGCACACCCTCCGTGAACACCTCGCCGGCTTCGGCGGCGTCTGCCTCATCGTCACCCACGACCCGGTCGAGGCCGTCTCCCTCGCCGACCGGGTCCTCGTACTCGACGACGGGCAGGTGCTCCAGGACGCGTCCCCCGCCGAGGTGACGCGCTCACCCCGCTCACCCTGGGTGGCCCGCATGCTCGGGCGCAACGCCTGGCCGGGCAAGGCGGTCTGCGACGGGCTGGCCCTGCCCGGGGGCGGCCGCGTCGTCGCCGCGGACCCGCTGCCCGAAGGCTCCGAGGCCCTTGCTGTGATAGGTCCTGAAGCCGTCTCGCTGCACGGCGAGCGGCCAACCGGCAGCCCGCGCAACGTGTGGCACGGCGAGGTCCGCGAGATCACCGCGCTCGGAAGCCGGTTGCGGGTCGTCGTCGCCGCCGTCGATGTGCCCGACGTCGTCGCCGAGATCACTCCTGCCGCGGCGGCGGAACTGGGTCTGGCCGAGCACAGCGCCATATGGCTCAGCATCAAGGCCACGGAGGTGCGGCTCGTTGAGATCTAGGCGTGTCCGGCGGGCCAGGTCGCGCGCCTGCGGCGGGCCTTTCCCCTGCCCCGCCCCTTCCCGAAACTGGGGGCTTCGCCCTCAGGCCCTCAGGCCCCCGGACCCCCCGGGGTCCGGGGGTCCGGCCCCGGCCTGTCCTGCAACACTGGCCGTTTGCAGCGAGAAGGAGCGCCCGTCGTGTCGATGATCAGCAATCTGCGCAAGGCCGTCCGCCTGCCGCACCGCCGCCGTGTCGTGGACCTCAGCCACCCGGCCCGTTCGCCGCTCGGCAGCGCGGTCGTCAACTGTGTGGTCTATCTCGACGGAGTGCGGCAGATCGGCCACTGCCCGGCCGCGGAGGCGATCGAGCACGTGCGCAGTTGCGGCAACGGCTTCGTGTGGATCGGGCTGCACGAGCCGAGCCAGCAGGAATTCGCCGGTGTCGCCGAGCTGTTCGGGCTCCATCCGCTCGCGGTCGAGGACGCGGTGGACGCGCACCAGCGTCCGAAGCTGGAGCGGTACGACGACACGCTGTTCACCGTCTTCAAGACCGTCCGCTACGTCGAGCACGCCGAGTTGACGTCGACCAGCGAGGTGGTGGACACCGGCGAGATCATGGTCTTCACCGGACCCGACTTCGTGGTCACCGTCCGGCACGGCCACCACGGCTCGCTCGGCCCGCTGCGCGAAGATCTCGAGACGGTGCCCGAGCAGCTGGCCAAGGGCCCCTCGGCCGTACTGCACGCCATCGCCGACCATGTGGTCGACGACTACCTCGCGGTCGCCGACGCGCTCCAGCACGACATCGACGACGTGGAGACCGACGTCTTCGCGAGCCGCAGGGGCGGGGCCGACACCGGCAGGATCTATCAGCTGAAGCGGGAACTGCTGGAGCTCAAGCGGGCCGTGGCGCCGCTGGACCGCCCGCTGCAGACGCTGTCCGCCCTGCCCGTGCCGGGACAGTCCCTGCCGGGAGTGGACCCGGACATCCGGGCGTACTTCCGCGACGTCGCCGACCACCTGGCCCGGGTCACCGAGCAGATAACCGCCTTCGACGACCTGCTCAACTCGATCCTTCAGGCCAACCTCGCCCAGGTGACGGTGGCCCAGAACGAGGACATGCGCAGGATCAGCGCCTGGGTGGCGATCATCGCCGTTCCGACCATGGTCTGCGGTGTCTACGGCATGAACTTCGAGCACATGCCGGAGCTGCGCTGGACGTACGGCTACCCGCTTTTCGTCTGCGTCATGGTCATCGTCTGCGTCGTCGTCCACCGCGGCTTCCGCAGGAACGGGTGGCTGTGACGCGGGCGTTCAGGCCCCGGCGGCGGTAAACGCGCCGACGGCCGCGCGTGCCGCGTCCTCCACCGTCCCGATGCCCGCGGCCTGCGTCCCGCTGCCGTTCGACAGCACGGCGACGAGGAAGGACCGGCCGCCGGATTCGACGCGGCCGATGCTGTTGATGTCCCACAGCCCCGTCGCGCTCCGCGACAGCCAGCCGTTCTTCAGCGCCGTGTCCGCCCCGTCGCCTGCGGCCGCGGCCGAGACGCCCCAGTCCTGTCCGGGGACTATCGACTCCATCAGCCCCTGGACGTACGCCCGGGCGGCCGCGCCGAGCGGGGAGTCCTCGCCGAAGACCGCCTCGAGCAGTTTCAGCTGGTCGGCCGCGGTGGTCTGGGTCAGGCCCCAGTGGTCGCCGTAGCCGCCCCGGGTTTCGGCCAGTCCCAGGCGCTGGTTCGCGGCGCCGAGCCCGTCCGCCCTGCCGATGGCGGCCCACAGGGCGGTCGCGGAAGCGTTGTCGCTGGACTCGATCATGGCGGTGGCGTACGACTCCTCCTGCGCGGTCAGCTGCCGTCCCGCGTCCTGCGCCCGCAGCAGCAGGGCCGCGAGGATGTCGACCTTGACGATGCTGGCCGTGTCGAAGGAGCCGCCGTCGCCGTATACGGCCCGCTCGCCGCTCGCGGTGTCCAGCACCGCGACCGACAGGTCGCCGTTGGTGGCGGCGACGACGGGCGCAAGGGCTGCCGTGAGGTCTACGGGCTGGGGGACGTTGTGCGTTTTATACCTTTCCGCCGTATCTATGGTTTCCCGAGCCGGACGTGCCGTCTCCTCGGGCGCCGCGCGCACCCCCGGGACTCCGGCGGAGGCATTGGCCGAGGCGGAAGGGCGGGCGGAGGCGGCCGCTGCCGCTTCGGTACCCCCCTCGGGCCGGGCGTGCGTGGAGCCATAGGCGGCCGCCGCCACCCCGCCGCCCATGAGCAGCGCTGCAGCGACGGCCGTGCCTATCGCGCGGTACGGCATCCGCGGACCGAGCCGTTCCGCAATGTCCTCGTCCATGGCCGGGGACGCTATGGACTCCGCCTACCTCCCCACGTGAGATCCGTATGAAGACTGCGTGAGAAGTGCCGGGGCCCCGGGTCGCGCCGTCAGCCGGTGGGCTTCCCGTCGCGGAAGGCCGACGTGCAGTCCAGCTGGAGGGCGGTGTCCGCCCACATGGGGTGGTGCGGGGCTGCGTTCGAGCAGACGACCGTGCCCCAGGCGCCGACACGTACGGCTTCGGCAACCGCGAGACGGCAGAACGCGGCGCCCACCGGGCCTTCCTCGAACGTTCCGTGCAGGGGCGTATAGCCGATCCAGCCCTCGCCGAACACGAGCGGGACACCGGCGTCCGCCGCCCAGTCGGCCGCCGCATCCATCCACAGCGTCAGCGTCGACGTCATGGCGCGGCGGTGCACCGCGTAGTGGTCGTACAGCCAGCGGTCCCATTTCTCCGGATCGCACCAGTCGTGCGCGTACACCTCGCGCTGCTGGACCGTGGTGGCCGCGCTCCGCCACACCTGCGCCGGGTCCGAGGTCCAGTCGGCGAGGTCGGGCGCGTCCGGGCGGAGCAGCTCGCGGCGGAGTTCCTCCTGCGGGAAGGGGCGGGAGGCGTCGCGCAGCGCGAAGGTGCGGATGAGCTCGCCGAGCACGCCGTAGACGTACGGGTGGAAGACCGCCACGTCGGCGGTGCGCGGGACGCCCCGCAGCGAACCGACCGGTACTTTGGCGAAGTTGACCGTGACCGGCTGATCCGGGTGGCGCTCCTTGAACCTGGCGAGCCCGCGCTCCAGGCGGGGCCGCAGGGCGACGACCCGGTCGGCCTCCGGCGGCAGGCCCTCGGTGAGGCGGCTGCCCTGGACCTCGTTGTGCAGCTCGGTGAAGGCGATCCGGTCGTCGAGGCCGTGGGCGGCGAGGAAGTCGACGAGGTCGGCCAGCGCGTCGGCCAGCGCCTCGGCGCGCCGCTCGGGGTCGATGGCGTAGAGGGCCTCGTACCAAGCGGGTCCGGCCGCGAAGGACGGGCTCTGCTGGTACTCCCAGCTGGAGACGATGACGTAGCAGTCGTGGCGGCGGGCGGCCTCGAAGAGCGCGAGCAGCTGCCCCCGGCCGTCGATGGTCGTCGCGGCGCGCACGTCGTACCAGCGGGTGCGCTGCCCGTACGCCCCGTTCCCCCCGCCCAGCGGCCCGAGGGCCAGCCGCGCCGTGTCGAGGCCCGAGCCGAAGAGCAGATACGGCATGGCGCAGATCCGCACGGTGTTGTAGCCGCGCGCGACGGCTTCGGCGAAGGCGCGGTCGAGGTCCTCGAAAGGCTCACCGGGCCCGGTGCGGGTGTACCAGGTGAAGTCCCAGAGCGAGATCGTGAGCCGGTCGGGCAGATGGGCCGGTACGGGGGTCGGCACGGATGGCCTCCTTTGGGGGAGGGGTGGCGGCGGAGCGGTCGGCCGCTTCCAAGTATTCGTACATAACGCGCCGTTGGTCAGATGGCTGCGCGGAGCAAACGGCTGTCAATGCTCATGGGCTGCCACCGGCTCCACCTCCGAGCGCCAGTAGCGGCGGATGATGGGCAGCTCCTCGCCGTACGCGACCAGGGGCAGCGGCGCCAGCGCGTTCACCGGGTCGGCGGCCAGCTGCCCGGCGTCGACGGTGCGCGCCAGGGTCGTGGGTCTCCGGCGCGGCACGCGGCACCGCCGTACGGCAGTCCGGCTGGGCCGCGGACGCGGACGTCATCTCCGAACTGCGGCCCGTCCACGGCTTCGGTGCCGCAGCCGCATACGTCGCCACCGGGAGCACCGCCTACGCCGGGCAGAACCGGATGTCCGTGCTGACCGGCTCGGCCGAGGACGGGAGCGGCGCGCTGTTCATCTGCCTGGCCCGGCTGACGGGCGAGCCGGATCCGGAACCCCTCGTCGCCGGCGTACGGGTGACCGGCGACGAGGTCCGCATCGCCTGGCCCGGCGGCCCGCGTCAGCGCGTCGTCATCCGTGAGGACGGCGTATCCGTCACGGAAGAGCCACCGGGGAGCGGCTGACGGGATCGCTTCGGGGCGGGGGCCTGGCAGCGGCTCATGCGGCCGGCCAGGAACCGGCGCGCCGCTCCAGTACGCAGGGATGGCTGAGCATGTTGCCCAACAAGCCTCCGTGTCGCCGTTCTTGAAGGCCCGCGCCACCCCCGTCAACCGGCCCTCTTCGAGCGGCGCCCGGCCGAGCCGAATGCCGTCAGCCGGACCGTGGCCGACACTGCCGACATGTCGACAGCCGACAGGTTGGGTGGCACCAGGAGCACACGCTACGTAGTCGAACATCCCGAGCTGACCGTGGTGGTGCTGGACTCGAAGGTGCAGGGCGCCCCCTCCGGTCGGCTTGGCAGCGACCAACTCGACTGGCTCCAGTGCTCGCACACGACGCACTCGCACATCACGCCTCCGCGCCCCGTCGGCTCCGAGGGCGGGCTGATACGCGGCGGACGGCTGCGTTCCGCGCGCACGCGGAGGTCACGCGGCTAGCACGAATCCGCAACGCTCCGCAAGCGCTCGGTGCAGCGCTTTCATCGTGTCAGTGCAGGCGCTAGCGTTCATGATCTCCGCTCCCTCTCCCCTCACTTGGAGCATGCGTGCGCGAGTTCACCACGCCCGCCTTGGTCACCGCACCCCCGGTCGGTGGCCTGGCCGATGCCGTCTTCGAGAACGCCTCGGAGGACCCGGGCAGGGCGGCACTCGGGCGCAAGGTGGACGGGGAGTGGCACGACGTGTCGGCCGCCGAGTTCCGGGATCAGGTGGTGGCCCTGGCCAAGGGGTTGCTCGCGAAGGGCGTCCGGTTCGGCGACCGCGTGGCCATCATGTCCCGCACCCGGTACGAGTGGACGCTGTTCGACTTCGCGCTGTGGACCATCGGCGCCCAGCCCGTCCCCGTCTACCCGACCTCGTCGGCCGAGCAGGTCGCCTGGATCCTGCGCGACACGGCCGCCGTCGCCGTCGTCGTCGAGCACGAGGACCACGCGATGACCCTCGGTTCTGTCATCGGTCGGCTTCCCGCGCTGGAGCGCGTATGGCAGTTGGACACCGGGGTCGTCGAGAAGCTGGTCGGGGAAGGGGAGCGGATCCCCGACGGCGTGGTGCACCGGCAGCGGCTCGCGGTCACCCCCGGCTCCGTCGCCACCGTGATCTACACCTCCGGTACGACGGGCCGCCCCCGCGGCTGCGTGCTCACCCACTCCAACTTCATGGCCGAGTGCGACAACCTCATCGCGCGCTGGAATCCGCTCTTCGAGCCCTCCGGCAAGTACCAGCCCTCGACGCTCCTCTTCCTCCCGCTCGCGCACGTCTTCGGCCGCATGGTGGAGGTCGCCGCGGTCCGGGCCAGGGGGCGTCTCGGGCACCAGCCGGAGATGACGGCCGAGGCGTTGATGCCCGACTTCGCCGCCTTCCGGCCGACCTTCGTCCTCGCCGTCCCCTACGTCTTCGAGAAGGTCTTCAACGCCGCTCGGGACAAGGCCGAGCAGGCGGGGAACCTCGGCGTGTTCGACAAGGCCGTGGATGTGGCGGTGCGGTTCGCGGAGGCTCGGGAGCGGCGGTCGTTCGGCGAGGGTCCCGGCCCCACCGCCGCCCTGCGCGTACAGCACCGGTTCTTCGACGCGCTCGTCTACAGCAAGGTCCGCGAGGCGCTGGGCGGGAAGGTGCGCAACGCGGTCAGCGGCGGCTCGACCATGGGCCGTCGGCTGGGGCTGTTCTTCGACGGCGCCGGGGTGACGATCTACGAGGGCTACGGGCTCACCGAGTCCACCGCCGCCGCCACCGCCAACCCGCCGGGGCGGGTCCGCTTCGGCACCGTGGGCACGCCCGTCCCGGGAACCACCGTGCGGCTCAAGGACGACGGCGAGATCCTGCTGCGCGGCGGAACGGTCTTTTCCGGGTATCTGGACGACCCGGAGGGCACGGCAGAGGTGCTGCGGGAGGACGGCTGGCTGGCCACCGGGGATCTGGGTGCCTTCGACGTGGACGGCTATCTCACCATCACCGGCCGCAAGAAGGAGATCATCGTCACCGCCAGCGCCAAGAACCTGTCACCGGCTCCCCTGGAGGAGCGGGTGCGGGAACACCCGCTGATCGAGCACTGCCTCGTCGTCGGAAACGACCGGCCGTGCGTCGCGGCGCTGGTGACCCTGGACTTCGAGGCGGTGAAGCACTGGCTGGCGCTGCGGCGCAAGCCGCCGCTCGAGGAGTGGGATCCGGCGGTGGACCTGGATCTGGAGGCGGAGATCCGCAGGGCGGTGCAGGCCGCCAACACCCTGGTCTCGAAGGCGGAGTCGATCCGTGCGTTCCGGGTGCTGCCCACCCCGTTCACCGAGGAGCGGGGCATGCTCACGCCCTCGCGCAAGCTCCGCCGCCACCGGATCGAGGAGGCCCACCGCGAGGAGATCGACGCCATGTACGACGGGCGGTGAGAGGCCTGAAGACCTCTCACCGCCGAACGGGAAGCGCCGCGCTTACGGGTGCAGCACGACCTTCGTGTAGCCCTCGATCCGCTTGTCGAACTTGTCGTACGCCGACGGTGCCTGGTCCAGAGGCAGCTCGTGGCTGACGACGAAGCTCGGCTTGGCCCGGTCCTCGATGATCAGGTCGCGCAGGTACCGGTTGTAGCGCTTGACGTTGCACTGTCCGGTCCCCAGGCGCAGGCCCTTCTCGAAGAGCTTGCCGATCCAGACCTGGAGCATGCCGCGCTTGGCCTGCTCGTCGGGGCCTCCGGGGTCGGCCGGGACGTAGAGCCCGGGGATGCCGAGCCATCCGGTCGGCCGCACGGTGTCGATGAGCGAGTTCAGGACGATCGCGGGCTCCTCGCGCTCCTCCGTGCGCGCCATCGCCTGGTACCCGACGGCGTCCACGCCCTTGTCCGTGCCGACGCCCTCGGTCTGGTCCTTGATCTGCTCCGCCGGGTTGCCCTCGGTGAAGTTGATCGGGACCGCACCGATCTCGCGCGCCTTCTCCAGCCGCTCGGGGACGCGGTCCACCGAGAAGACCTTCTTCGCGCCGCGCAGCAGGGCGGAGTAGGCCGCCATGAGGCCGACGGGGCCACCGCCGTACACCACGACGCTCTCGCCCGGGCGCACCTGGGCGAGTTCGCAGCCGTGGTAGCCGGTGGGGAAGATGTCGGCGAGCAGCATGAAGTCGGTCTCTTTTTCCTTGCCGGCCGGGAGTTTCAGGCAGTTGAAGTCGGCGTAGGGCACCCGCAGGTATTCGGCCTGGCCGCCTGTATAGGGCCCCATGGCGACATAGCCGTAAGCGCCGCCTGCGAAACCGGGGTTGACGGTCTGACAGAATCCGGTGTAGCCCTCCACGCAGTTGGTGCAGAATCCGCACGCGACGTTGAAGGGCATGACGACCCGGTCGCCCTCTTTGAGGGATGTGACGCCCTGGCCGCATTCCTCGATGATGCCCATGTTCTCGTGGCCGAATACGATGCCGGGCTCCGCCGCCGTACGGCCCTCGTACATGTGCAGGTCAGAGCCGCAGATCGCGGTGGAGGTGACCCGCACGAGCACGTCGTTCGGGTGCTGGAGCTTGGGCTTCTCGACCTCTTCGACCGCCACGGTGAACGGTCCTTTGTAGACGACAGCCTTCATGGCCACCACCTCTCCGCTCGGGTGATGCAGAATTGTGGTTGCCCCGCAGGTGAACGGCACCGTCGGGCGGATTTCGCCCGCGCAGGGTCGGGAAACATCGAGGCGGCCTGGCGCCGCTCGTCCACGTGACCTATCTCTCATGATTCCCCCGAGGGGAGTATCCGACAACCCGGGTACAGTCGACAGGAATATTGAGCCGGTAGTGCACTCGGAAATGCGAAGGAGGTCGGGAAATGGCACAGCGCCTCGGGACCCTGCTTGTCCCCGTCATCGGCCTCTCCGGCACCACGTACCCGCCTGGCACGACGGTGACCATCCGCGGTCGCGGGGCGACTGTCGATGCCTTCGTCCACGGTGACTGGCTTCCCCTGATGTGGTGGGAGTTCTCCGACGGCCTCCGTGAGGACGTCGCCGACCGCTGAACCCCGCCGCACCCCCGACCCGGGACTCCGCGGCGTGACCACAAGTGAGCGGGCGGACACCTAGCGCGGCGGCTGCCGCAGCATGTAGGTGCGCCCCTCCGTACCCCACTCCCCGACACCGGGGCGCAGCCCCGCGTCCATCGCCCTGATCGACGGGCGTCCGATGTGTGCGAAGACCAGGTGCCGTACGCCGTGGTGCACGGCCGCCTCCGCGGTCTCCCGGACGCTCGCGTGGCCGCCCACGCCCCCGCGGAAGCGGATGGGGCGGTCCCAGCCCGCGGCGTCGGCGAACATCAGGTCGGCACCCGCCGCCCAGGCCGGGAACTCCCAGAACTCCGGCGCCCACACCGCCACCGCGTCACCGGCAAGGATCCGGTAGCCGCAGGTCGGGTGTCTGGTGTGCGCGACCGGGCACGGCTCGATCCGCAGATCGCCGCGCTCGCTCTCGTACGCGGTCATGGCCGGCTCCGTACCGTGCCGCCCGGCGAGGTGGCGCAGCTGGGTGCGCAGCTCGCTGTGCTCGTCGGTGACCAGCCAGGCGTCCAGCCGGCCCCCGGGGACGGCTCCGGGGCCGCCGTCGAGGGCGACGCGGTCCCGGCCGTGCTCGAGGAGCAGGCCGGCGGGGGCGAAGCGCGGCGAGTTCATCGCGCCGACGCCGAGGAGAGTGAGCCGCACCGGACTCGTCCGCACAGGACCCGCTGGCATGGCGCTTCGCCGCTCACGTGCTGTCCGGCTGGCAGCGGGGGCACCACAGGGTGCCGCGCCCGCCGATGCGGCTCCGGCGCAGCGGACCGTCACAGCGCGGGCACACCGGGTCCGGGTCGTCGCGGCGGCCGGTGAGCCAGGAATTCCGCGGGGGCACGCATCCGGCGCGCACCGCCGAGCGCAGGGTGCGGCGCATCTCTGTATAGAGCCGCCCGCGTTCGTCGGCCGTGAGATCACCGGCGCTGCGCGCCGGATGGATACGGGCGCGCCACAGGATCTCGTCGGCCAGCAGATTGCCGAGTCCGGCCAGCAGAGACTGGTCGGTCAGGGCCGCCTTGATACGGCCGCGCCGCCCGGCCAGCAGCTCCTCGAACTCGGATCGGCCGATTTCCATCGCGTCGGGACCCTGGTCGTCGAGGATCCGGGCGACAGCGGCTCCGGTGCCGTCGTCGAGCCAGAGGCCCCGGAGTTTGCGCTGGTCGCGGTAGCGCAGCTGGTCGCGGCCCAGGGTGAAGACGACGCGGTCGTGCGGATCGGGCGGATCGCTCTCGCGGCAGCAGACCAGCTCCCCGGTCATGCCGAAGTGCAGCAGCACGGTCGGGCCGTCGGTGCGGGCGAGCAGCCACTTTCCGTGCCGCTCCGGCTCAGTGAACCGGCGGCCCTCCAGGTCGCGGCGCAACCGCCGCGCGCTCACCCCGTGCAGGACGCCCGCGTCGTTCACCTCGACCCGCTCGATCCGCTTGCCTTCAGCACAGGAGGCCAGGACCTCCCGGAACCCCTCGACGTCGGGCAGTTCGGGCATGACACCTACCGCCGATCCGTACCTCACGTGCCTGGCGTATCTGCCGTACGTGGCGCACATCGCGTACGTCCAGGCTCGCACCGCCGCTCGATCACCACCAGATGGCGATGGGCAGGCCGCTCGCCGTGCGCTCCGGCGGGTCGGGCAGCAGCTCGGCCGCGCCCCGGGCGATCCGGTCGGCGCTCCACGCGGCGGCCGCGGCGTCGAGCAGGTCATCGGGCGGGACCCGGCCTGCGGCGCCCAGGTCCTCGGGGAAGGCGATGCCGCGGGCCCGCAGCAGGCCGCGGCGGACCTGCTGTCCATTCCAGCTCTTCTTGCTCCAGGTCACGGGGGCGCCGTCCGCCATGGCCGTGAACGAGATCTCCGGGTGCACCTCGTGCAGCCGCTGATCGCCCGCGTCCCGGCGGAGGTTCGCCTCGCGGAGCTTCTTCACCAGTCCCCAGCTCTGGCGGCTCAGCCCGGACCCGGTGATCATCTGGCAGCGGTGGTTGGCGGCGGCATAGTCGTCCTCCTCCCACACCTGGCGGGGTGGCACCGCGAAGACCCGGGCCCGCTGCGGCCCGAGGCGGGCGGCGGCGAGCCGGTCGGCCTGCCGCCACCGGGAGTCCAGCAGCCCGAGGGGGATGTCGATGCCCACGACGGCCGCTTCCCGCGCGTGCTCCAGCAGCCCGTCCAGGTCCGTCGCCGTGTGCGCGGCGGCGAACCGGCCGTCGCGCAACAGCACGCCCACCCAGCCGGTCGGGCAGGCGTCCACCCCCATGACCTCGGTACGGGCGCGGCTCACGGCGTCACGTCAGCCGCTCGGCGAGGCCGGGCAGCCCGGGCAGGTCGGCGAAGGAGTCGATGACGTGATCGGGCGTGCCGTCGGCGGCTTCGACCGCCTCGGGCACATACTTGCCCGTCTTCACCAGCACGCCGGTGATCCCGGCCCGCTGCGCCGCCAGGACGTCGGCCTCGATGTCGTCGCCGACCATCAGCGCCGCGGAGGCGTCGGCGCCGAGACGGGACAGCGCGGCCGCGAAGAACGGGGCCGCGGGCTTGCCCACCACCTCCGCCTCCGTGCGCGCCGCGCGCTCGAGCCCCAGGAGGAAGGCTCCCGCGTCGAGCTGCAGGCCCGCATCGGTCCGCCAGTACAGGTTGCGGTGCATCGCGACGAGCCGGGCTCCGCGCTGCAGATGGCCGAACACGCGGTTCAGCTGCGCGTATCCGAACTCGGGCCCGGCGCCGCCCACGACGACCACGTCCGGCGTCCCGTCGCCCCGGTTCTCGCCCTCGCCCTCGTCCTCGGCCTGGTCCTCGACGAGGGTGACGCCCGGCAGATCCTCCCGGATGTCACCGCTGTTGAGCAGCAGACACCGCGCGCCCGGATAGTGCTCGGCGAGATGGACGGCGGTGACGGCGGGCGCCGTGAGGATGTCGTCGACGCCGACCGGGAACCCTGCCCCGCTCAGCTCCTGCGCGATCGAAGCCCGCGTACGCGACGTGGTGTTGGTCACGAGCGCCAGCGGAATCCCCGCCGCCCGCAGCCGTTCCATCGCCCCGACAGCGCCGGGCAGTGGCTTCCAGGACACGGTGAGCACACCGTCGATGTCGATCAGCAGCGCCTCTACGGCCGTCATGCGACGACCGTAGCGTGACGCAAGGCGGCCCGCCCGGTGCGACGGGGGATGCACACCGGGCGGGCACGAGGACCTTTCTACCTCATGGGGGTGGGGTCGTGCATCAAATGCCTGTTCGCTTTTCCGGAACCCAGAAGACCGGCAGCGAGATCAGGCCACGCGCCCGGATCGACGGTCGCCAACGCAGCTCGCCGCGCGGAACGGCGAGCGAGAGCCCGGGAAAGCGGCTCAGCAGCGCGGCGAGAGCGGTCTCGGTCTCCATCCGGGCCAGGGGCGCGCCGAGGCAGTAGTGGATGCCGTGGCCCAGGGCGAGGTGCCCCGTCTGGCCACGGTGCGGGTCCACGCGGTCGCGGCACCGAGTCCGACTGGATTTCGACGCAACTCGCGCAGTAGGTCCGGGTGGTCGAGGAGGGCCGGCACCGAGTGACCTCCTCGGCGTCCCGGAACGGGACCGGCACGACTTCCGGGCCTGGACCGTCGCAGGCAGGTACGGGGCGCTCCCGGGAGGGTCGCAGGGGCGGCGCCGAGGGTGTCGTCTCCCCGGCGCCGCCCTTGTCGCAGGCGGCCCAGACCCCCGTCCAGGGCCACCTCGCTGGCGGGTGCCGCTGTCACCGGCGCTGCGCCTGCTGCCGTTCCCGCAGCTGCTCGAGCGCGTGGTCCACCGGCGGCAGGTGGCAGCACAGGACGCCGATCGCGGCAAGACTCGGTCCGCACATGGCCGGATGCAGCACCTCAGTTGCCTCCACCGGACGTCTCGCCCCCGGAATCCGGTGGGCCGTCAGGGAGGTTCATCTGCCGGCGGAACTGGCAGATGATCTCGCTGAGGCTGTCCTGCACCTCCGGCGGGAGGCCGACGGAGCGCAGCGCGATGGCGCGCACCCGCTGATCGCGCATGGCGACCAGGAACTGGACCTCTTCCTCGACCCGTTCGGCCTGCGACTCCGACAGGTCACCCAGCAGATAGCCGACCGGCACCCCGAAGAACTTGGCCAGCGCGCGCAGGACATCGGGGCTCGGATTGGCCCGCTTGGCGTTGCGCAGCATCGACAGGTACTGCTCGGTGAGGGTGACGCCGCCGTATGCGTCGGCCTCGCTGCTGATCTCCTCGGCCACGTACGCGTTCGTGTACGGAGCACCCGGAGGGTGCATGTTGGCGAACAGGTAGTTCAGCCGCTGCGCGAGCGGAGTACCGGCCGCCTTTGGTGATGTGCCCTCCCCGACCGACTTCTCCACCTTCCCCCAAGGCCCCTTGCCTCACGGCCAGTTAAGTCGAACTGACTCGCGTAGAGCATCCTGCCATGGGCGGAACGCACTGCACCAGACCCGTACCGGATGCTGGCGAGTGCCCCGACTTAACCGGCAGTTGGCGAGGCCCCGACGTAACCGGCAGTTGACGGGTGGCGGAGGGGGTCACCGCCCGGAGCCCTCCGGGATCAGCACGGCAACTCCGGTGATCCGGCCCGCGGCCAGATCGGCCAGCGCCTCGTCGGCCCGGTCCATCGGGTAGCGGGCGAGCTGCACCGTGGGCCGCAGCCGCGCCACCTCGGCCAGGTAGGCGCGGCCGTCCTCGCGGGTGTTCGCGGTGACGCTGCGCACCGTCCGCTCCTGGTACAGATGCCGCTCGTAGTCCAGCGCCGGGATGCCGGTCAGGTGGACTCCGGCCACGGACAGAGTCCCGCCCCGGTCCAGCGCCTCCAGCGCGACCGGCACGAGGTCGCCGACCGGCGCGAAGAGGATCGCGGCGTCCAGCGGCTCGGGAGGCGCGCCGGACCCGGCGGAGGCCGCGCCCAGCTCCAGCGCCAGCCGCTGCGCGGCCGGGGAGCGGGTGACGACGTGCACGGCCGAGCCGCGGGCGACGGCGAGCTGGGCGGTCAGGTGCGCGGAGGCCCCGAAGCCGTAGACACCGAGCCGCCCGCCGGGCGGCAACTCCGCGCGCTGCAGCGCCCGGTAGCCGATGATCCCGGCGCACAGCAGCGGGGCGGCTTCCTCGTCGCTCCAGCCGTCGGGCAGCCGGTAGGCGTAGCGGGCGTCGGCGAGCATGAAGCCCGCGTAGCCGCCGTCGAGGTCCCAGCCGGTGTAGCGGGAGCGCGGGCACAGGTTCTCCCGCCCCGTACGGCAGTAGCGGCACTCGCCGCAGGTGCCCGCGAGCCAGGCGGCCCCCACCCGGTCGCCCTCGGAGAAGTCCCGGACCGCGGAGCCCGTGGCCCTGACGCGGCCGACGACCTGGTGGCCGGGGGTGCAGTTCGGCGTGCGGGGCGGCAGGTCGCCCTCCGCCAGGTGCAGGTCCGTACGGCAGACACCGCAGACCGCCACCTCCACCAGCAGCTCGTACGGGCCGGGCGCGGGGACGTGGCGCTCGTGGCGTCGCAGCGGTCCCGAATCGATGGGCCCCGGCCGCTCGACCACCCAGGCCGACGTCCTCGCGCCCTCCGTCACCTCGGCCAGTCCCCTTCCAGCAGGTCCGTGACCGGGAAGGCCGCCGCGTGGGCCGTCGGCCGCGACAGATAGAACTCGGCGTGGTAGTAGCCGGCGGCCTCCTTGCCGCTGGGCGACAGGCCCGCGGCCTCGACCGCCTCGATGGCGTGCCGCTGCTCGTCCGGGTCGCTGAACCGGCGCTGCGGGAAGGTCCGCCCGTTCGCTTTCTGGGTGACGAGGCCCGCCTCGGCCAGGACGTCTGCGATGGGCCCGTAGTTGACCGTGCGGAGCACGAAGGCGGCCACCCACACGGGTCCGTCGATGTGGGGGAGGAGCCGCTCGAAGGTGCGGGTGGTGATGTAGCCGACGCCGCCCGTGACCGTGATCAGCCGGACCGGTTCCAGGGCCCTGACCAGGTCGCGGCTGGGCTCGTCGCTCTCGAGGTCCTCGCCGAACCCCTCGTCGAGCAGGCCCGCGGCCCGTGCGTACGCCACCGCGTTGCGCGCCGAGTCCAGGCCGGTCATGTGGACGGCGTGCGGCAGGCGGCGCGCGGCGTAGAAGGACCGGTCCTCCTGGGCGAGCCTGGCCGTGCTCAGGGTGGCCCTGCGCTCCGCCGTGTACCGCTCGTACAGGTCGCCCAGGGTCAGGTCGTGGTTGAGGAGGGCGGCGTTGATGCCGTACGAGCAGCAGAGGTCCAGCACCGTCACCGGTCCGTCGCGCCCGGTGACCGGGGTGTGGGCGGCCAGTACGCGCCGGAAGACGCGCTGCCCGTGGTGCGGGATCTGGTACTCGAGCGGCCGCAGGGTGCGGAAGTAGCCGCGCGGGTCGGGCAGGTCGTAGATGTCGTTGAACGACGTCTTGCCCGGGCTCTGGGAGGTCGGGCCCGGCCCCTGGGAGGAGAACCCGGGACGTCCCGGAGCAGTGGTCTCGTACGCCCTGTTCTGGATTCCGGTCATCGCGACCTCGCCATCACTCGTGCGTCTGAATCACCTGTCCCGTCACATATACCCTCATTTGTCACATCTGCTCCACCAGCCGGCGGAAAGCGGGGCAGTCGGTGAAGTCGTCCTCCGGGCACTCCAACGCGTGCTCGACCAGCGCTTTCGACGCCTCGATCTGCCGGATGCGCTCCTCCAGCTCGCGTTGGTGGCGGTGCAGGAGTTCCCGCCGGTCGGCCGGGCTGCTCGCCTCCAGGACGGCCCGCAGCTGCTCCAGGCTGAAGCCGGCGGCCTTTCCCCGGACGATCATCGCCACCCGGGCGATGTGCCCCCGGGTGTAACGGCGGCGGCCGTGCACCCGGCTGGCCGGGGCCAGCAGGCCAGTCGCCTCCCAGTGCCGCAGTACGTGCGGACGGAGCCCGAACCGATCGGCGAGCTCGCCGATGGTCATCGACTCCTCGGGATCGTTGGACTTCATGTTTGCATTAACTGTGCGGAGTGCGGTCTGAGTCAAGGAACGCCTGAAAGGGCCGCCTGCGAGGCTTGAGAAGGCCTGAGAGGGAACGCCGGAGCCGGAGACGGCCGGAGACTGGAAGCCCATGCATGTGCTGATCCTCGGCGGCACCACGGAGGCCCGCCGGCTCGCCGCCGAGCTGGCCGCCCGGCGTCCCGCGCCGCGCGTCACCACCTCGCTCGCCGGGCGGGTGGCCGCGCCGCGGAAGCCCGCGGGGGAGGTGCGGGTCGGCGGGTTCGGCGGCCCGGAGGCCCTGGCCCGGTGGATCGAGGAGCACGCGGTGGGGGCCGTGGTCGACGCGACGCATCCCTTCGCCGAGGGCATCAGCGCCGGCGCCGCGCGGGCCGCCGCGGCGACGGGCGTCCCGCTGGTGGCCCTGCGCAGGCCCGGCTGGGAGGCCGGCCCCGGGGACCGCTGGCACCCGGCGGACTCGCTCGAAGGGGCAGCCGCCCTGCTGCCCGGGATCGCGGGCCCCGGCGGCCGGGTCTTCCTCACCACAGGACGACAGAACCTGGCCGCCTTCGCGGACCCGCGCCTGGACCAACTCCACTTCCTCGTACGGTCGGTGGAGCCGCCGGAGCCACCGCTGCCGCGCCACGCGCACATCCTGCTGGACCGCGGCCCGTATTCCGTCGAGGGCGAGACCGCGCTGCTGCGCGAGCACCGCATCGACGTCCTGGTCACCAAGGACAGCGGCGGTACCGCCACAGCGGCGAAACTGACCGCCGCGCGTGCGCTGGAACTGCCGGTGGTGGTCGTCCGCCGCCCGACCCCACCGCCGGGGGTACGGGTCGTGCCCGACGTCGCGGACGCGCTGGCGTGGCTCGCCGCCCTGCCCCTGCCGCCCCGGCGCTTCGCGCCGGAATTTCCCAGCCGGCCGCCCATCTGAGGGCGGGTGGGAAGAGGCCCGCGTCGCAGGCGCGGGGCCGGGGGGCGGCCGTCGGTCGCCGTCGGTCAGCCCTGTTTCGGCTTGCGCCTGAGCAGATACGTGTCCATGATCCAGCCCTTGCGGTCCCTGGCCTCCGCCCGCACCGCCGTGATCTCGTCCGCGACCTCCGGCAGCCTGCCGGAGACCAGGATCTCGTCCGGCGTCCCCACGTAAGCGCCCCAGTAGATGTGCAGGTCCTCGTCCCGGAAGCGGAGATACGTCCGGTGCGCGTCCAGCATCACCACGACATCGTCCGCGTCCTCCGGGAAGCCCTCCTCCGACAGCCTCCGTCCCGTGGTGATCCGCACCGGGCGGCCCACCTGGTTCAGCCCGGTGCGGTGCCGGGCCGCCAGCGCCGAGACGCTGCTCACGCCGGGGACCACCTCGAAGTCGAAGGACACCTCGCCGCGCGCGAGGATGTCCTCCAGGATCCCGATGGTGCTGTCGTACAGCGCCGGATCGCCCCACACCAGGAACGCCCCGCACTCGCCTTCCGCGAGCTCGTCGCGGATCAGCCGCTCGCAGACGTCGGCCCTGCGACGGCGCCAGTCCCCGACGGCGGGCCCGTAGCCGGGAGTCGGGGCCGTGCGGTCCCGGTCCGGGTCCCGCGCGTCCACCAGCCGGTACGGCCGCTGTCCGGCGTGCAGGGCCAGGATGTGGCGGCGCAACGCGACCAGATCGTCCTTCTCCTGACCCTTGTCCAGGATGAAGAAGACGTCGGCCGATGTGATCGCCTTCACGGCCTGCAGGGTCAAGTGGTCGGGGTCGCCCGCCCCGATGCCGATGACGAGGATCTTTCTCACGGCGCCGAGTCTGCCGTACGGGTGGCCGAGGTCTGCAGTGTGGGTGGTCAAGGCATCGAACGAGGTCAAGGTCACATCCGAGCGCACTGCTGCTCAGGGGGCAACCTCGCCTAGCCTTCCCCCATGACGGTCCTGCCTGACGACGGGCTGTCCCTGGCCGCCGAGTTCCCGGAAGCGACCCGCAAGCAGTGGCAGAGCCTGGTATCAGGCGTGCTGCGCAAGTCGGGTGCGAACGACGTCTCGGACACCGCGGCCGAGGACGCCCTCTCCACCGAGCTCGAGGACGGGCTCACCGCCCGCCCGCTGTACACCGCCGAGGACGGCGCCGCGGACCCCGGGTACCCGGGCTTCCCCCCGTTCGTCAGGGGCAGCAGAGCGGAGGGCACCGCGGTCTCCGGATGGGACGTCCGCCAGCGCCACACCGACCCCGACCCCAAGGCGTCCAACGAGGCCCTGCTCGCCGACCTCGAGAACGGCGCAACCTCCGTGTGGCTCGCCGTCGGAGAGGCCGGAGTGCCGGTCACCGGGCTCCCGCAGGCGCTCGACGGCGTCTACCTGGACCTGGCCTCCGTCGTCCTCGATCCCGGCGCCGACTTCGAGTCCGCCGCGCGCGAGCTCTTCCGCCTCTACGACGAGGTCGGCGTCGCGCCGCAGACCGCCCTCGCCCAGCTCGGCGCCGACCCGCTCGGGCTGGCCGCCCGCACGGGCCGGGCCGACGACGTCGCCCGGCAGTCGGCGGCCGCCGCCGCGCTCGCCGCGCGCTGCGACCACAACTACCCCGGCGTACGGGCCCTGGTGGCGGACGCCCTGCCGTACCACGAGGCCGGCGGCTCCGCCGCCGAGGAGCTGGGCTGTTCGCTCGCCACCGGCGTCGCCTACCTGCGCGACCTCACGGAGGCCGGGCTCTCCGTCGACGCGGCCTGCGCGCAGCTGGAGTTCCGCTACGCCGCCACCGCCGACCAGTTCCTGACGATCGCGAAGCTGCGGGCCGCGCGGCGGCTCTGGGCCCGGGTCGCGGAGGTCTGCGGCGCGGGCCCCGCCGCCGCGGCACAGCGCCAGCACGCCGTGACCTCCCCGGTGATGATGTCCCGTCGGGACCCGTGGGTGAACATGCTCCGCACGACGGTGGCCTGCCTCGGGGCCGGGGTCGGGGGAGCGGACGCGGTGACCGTGCTGCCCTTCGACAGCGCCCTCGGCCTGCCCGACGGCTTCGCCCGCCGCATCGCACGCAACACCTCCTCGATCCTGCTGGAGGAGTCCCACCTGGCGCGGGTCATCGACCCGGCGGGCGGCTCCTGGTACGTGGAGCGGCTGACCGACGAGCTGGCCCGGGCCGCCTGGTCGTGGTTCCAGGAGATCGAGCGCGCCGGCGGACAGGCTTCCGGCCTGCGCTCCGGGCTCGTCGCGGACCGGCTGGCCGCCACCTGGGAGCGCCGCGCCGGGGACCTGGCCCACCGCCGCGAACCCGTCACCGGTGTCAGCGAGTTCCCGCACCTGGCCGAGCAGCCGGTGCAGCGCGGGCCCGCCCCCGCCGCGCCGTCCGGCGGGCTGCCGGTGGTGCGCCGCGACGAGGCGTACGAGGTGCTGCGGTCCCGCTCCGACGCGCACCTGGCCGCAACCGGCACCCGGCCGCGGGTGTTCCTGGCCACCCTTGGCCCGGCAGCCGCCCACACCGCCCGCGCGACCTTCGCCGCCAACCTCTTCCAGGCGGGCGGCATCGAGCCGGTGCCCACGGAGGATGGCCGCACGCTCGCCGAGTCCTACGCGTCCAGCGGGGCGAGCGCCGCCTGCCTGTGCTCGAGCGACACGGTGTACGCCGAGCAGGCCGAGGCCGCGGCGGCCGAACTCAAGGCCGCGGGCGCCACCCGTATCTACCTGGCGGGAAGGCCGGGGGAGAGCCGGGGCGCCTACGAGCGGGCCGGAGTCGACGAGTTCCTTTTCGCAGGCGCCGACGCGGTCGCGGCCTTGTCCGCGGCCCTCGACGACATGGGAGTGGCGTGATGCACGGCAGTGCGGGCAAGCCCGCGACGATCCCCGACTTCTCGGGAGTTGAGCTGGGACCGGACGGAGGCTCGGCCGTCACCGGCGACCAGTGGCGGGCCGCGCTGAAGGAGTCCACCGGCAAGCGCGACGGCGACCTGGTGTGGGAGACCCCGGAGGGCATCGGCGTCAAGCCGCTCTACACCGCCGAGGACCTGGCCGGGCTCGACTTCCTGGAGACCTACCCGGGCATCGCGCCGTACCTGCGCGGCCCCTACCCGACCATGTACGTCAACCAGCCCTGGACGGTCCGCCAGTACGCCGGATTCTCCACGGCCGAGGAGTCCAACGCCTTCTACCGCCGCAACCTCGCGGCCGGCCAGAAGGGCCTCTCCGTCGCCTTCGACCTGCCCACGCACCGCGGCTACGACAGCGACCACCCGCGGGTCACCGGCGACGTCGGCATGGCGGGCGTGGCGATCGACTCGATCTACGACATGCGGCAGCTCTTCGACGGCATCCCGCTGGACCGGATGAGCGTGTCGATGACGATGAACGGCGCGGTGCTGCCCGTGCTCGCGCTCTACATCGTCGCCGCGGAGGAGCAGGGCGTACCGCCCGAGAAGCTGGCGGGGACCATTCAGAACGACATCCTCAAGGAGTTCATGGTCCGCAACACCTACATCTATCCGCCGCAGCCCTCGATGCGGATCATCTCCGACATCTTCGCCTTCACCTCGCAGAAGATGCCGCGCTACAACTCCATCTCCATCTCCGGCTACCACATCCAGGAGGCCGGGGCCACGGCCGACCTGGAGCTGGCCTACACCCTGGCCGACGGCGTCGAGTACCTGCGCGCGGGCCGTGACGCGGGCCTGGACGTGGACGCCTTCGCGCCGCGGCTGTCGTTCTTCTGGGCGATCGGCATGAACTTCTTCATGGAGGTCGCCAAGCTGCGGGCGGCCCGGCTGCTGTGGGCCAAGCTCGTCAAGCGCTTCGAGCCGAAGAACGCCAAGTCGCTGTCGCTGCGCACCCATTCGCAGACCTCCGGCTGGTCGCTGACCGCGCAGGACGTCTTCAACAACGTGACCCGCACCTGCGTGGAGGCCATGGCCGCCACCCAGGGGCACACCCAGTCGCTGCACACCAACGCCCTCGACGAGGCGCTGGCCCTGCCCACCGACTTCTCCGCCCGCATCGCCCGCAACACCCAGCTGCTGCTGCAGCAGGAGTCCGGGACCTGCCGGGTCATCGACCCGTGGGGCGGCAGCGCGTACGTCGAGCGGCTCACCCACGACCTCGCCCGCCGCGCCTGGCAGCACATCGAGGAGGTCGAAGCCGCGGGCGGCATGGCCAAGGCCATCGACGCGGGCATCCCCAAGCTCCGGGTGGAGGAGGCCGCGGCGCGCACCCAGGCCCGTATCGACTCCGGGCGCCAGCCGGTCATCGGGGTCAACAAGTACCGGGCCGGGGGCGACGAGGAGATCGAGGTCCTCAAGGTCGACAACTCGGCCGTACGGGCCCAGCAGATCGACAAGCTCCGGCGGCTGCGCGCGGAGCGCGACGAGGCCGCGTGCCAGGACGCGCTGCACGCCCTCACCCGGGCCGCGGAGGCCGGGGCCGGAGCGGGTCTGGAGGGGAATCTGCTGGCCCTGGCCGTGAACGCGGCCCGCGCCAAGGCGACGGTCGGGGAGATCTCGGACGCCCTGGAGAAGGTGTACGGACGGCACTCGGGCCAGATCCGTACGATCTCGGGTGTGTACAGGGAGGAAGCCGGTCCGTCGTCCGGAGTGGAGCGCACCCGGGGGCTGGTCGACGCCTTCGAGCGCGAGGAGGGCCGCCGGCCGCGCATCCTGGTCGCGAAGATGGGCCAGGACGGCCACGACCGTGGCCAGAAGGTGATCGCCACCGCCTTCGCGGACCTGGGCTTCGACGTCGATGTCGGCCCGCTGTTCCAGACCCCGGCCGAGGTCGCCCGCCAGGCCGTGGAGGCCGACGTGCACATCGTCGGGGTGTCCTCGCTCGCGGCCGGGCACCTGACGCTGGTGCCCGCGCTGCGCGACGAACTCGCCGCCCAGGGCCGGGAGGACATCACGATCGTGGTCGGCGGGGTCATCCCGCCCCAGGACGTCGAGCCGCTGCGGGAGATGGGCGCGGCCGCGGTGTTCCTGCCCGGCACGGTCATCCCGGACGCCGCCCACGACCTGCTGAAGACCCTCGCCGGGGTCCTCGGCCACGAGCTGTGAGCCCATGGCGCGGACGGTCGACATCGACGCGTACGCCAAGGGCGTTCTCGACGGATCCCGGGCCCACATCGCCCGGGCCATCACCCTCGTGGAGTCCACCCGGGCCGACCACCGGGAGCTCGCCCAGCGGCTGCTGATCGAGCTGCTGCCGCATACGGGCGCGGCGCGGCGGGTCGGGATCAGCGGGGTGCCCGGGGTCGGCAAGTCGACGTTCATCGACGCCTTCGGATCGATGCTGACGGGGAGGGGCCACCGGGTCGCGGTGCTCGCCGTCGACCCGTCGTCGACGCGTACGGGCGGCTCCATCCTCGGCGACAAGACCCGGATGGAGCGCCTCGCGGCCGACCCCGCGGCCTTCGTCCGGCCGTCGCCGAGCGCCGGGACGCTGGGCGGGGTGGCGCGGGCCACGCGCGAGTCGATGGTGGTGATGGAGGCCGCGGGCTACGACGTGGTGCTGGTGGAGACGGTGGGCGTCGGCCAGTCCGAGACGGCCGTCGCGGGCATGGTCGACACCTTTCTGCTGCTGTCGCTCGCGCGGACGGGCGACCAGCTGCAGGGCATCAAGAAGGGCGTGCTGGAGCTGGCCGATGTCGTGGCCATCAACAAGGCCGACGGGCCACATGAGCGGGACGCCAGGTCGGCGGCGCGCGAACTGGCAGGGGCGCTGCGGCTGTTGCAGCCGGTGGACGCGGAGTGGAATCCGCCGGTGCTGACCTGCAGCGCCCGGGAGGGCACTGGCCTGGACACGGTGTGGGAGAGGCTGGAGCAGCACCGGAAGGTGCTGGACGCGACGGGGCGGCTGGCGGAGAAGCGGCGCGACCAGCAGGTCGGCTGGACGTGGTCGATGGTCCGCGAGCAGCTGCTGGCGCGGCTGCGGGACCATCCCGAGGTCCTGCGCCTCGCGCCCAGTCTGGAACAGCAGGTCCGCGACGGCACCCTGACCGCAACGCTGGCGGCCGAACGCCTGCTGGCGGCGTTCGGCCGGTAG